>CBDUQV010000043.1:0-12041 GCA_965369615.1 uncultured bacterium
GGTTAATTCGTATTCCCATCTCGTTCGTTGTTGGATCATATGCTGGAATGTCTATTTCTCCTTCTTTCCAGGCGAATATCTTTGAACAAACGCGGAGCACACTCTATGTGATTCTTTCTGTCAGCAGTTTAATAATGATTGTTGGAGTAATAACAACTTTGGTTTATTTCTTCTTCTCAAAGGAGCATAAGGGGTTGCTTGGAAAAACTGCCAATGTTGGTATATGGTTTATTATGATTGCATTTGGCGCTTCGTTTGGATATACTGTTATGGCTCGTATCTCGCTGTTGATTGGAAGGATGAATTTCCTCCTCCATGACTGGCTTGGAGTGATAAAATAAAGAGAATGTGTAACCGCGGATGAACTTTCTCTTAGCATTTTTATTTCTTGTACAGCAAATTCCCGATTCTTTACCAGTTGATTCACTTCCCCTCGATACGGTTGAGGTTGTTAAAATAGTCCGTCCAGCGTCACCAACAGATGTTGCAGCGACGGATGCGCCCAATGATGGTGGCGGTGCCATCATGATACAGTGGCAGATTTCTGCAGATGATGGAGCAGGGCTTAACAATATTATTATTTACAATGTATTTAGAGGATCATCAGAAGAAGGTCCGTTCGATTATATTGGAAGTGTTGGTGCTGGAAAAACCCAATATGGAGACGGTACTGTTGAGGAGAATGGAATAACCTACTTTTATATGGTGAAAGCGCAAACGAAAGATGGAGCGGAATCTGATGCATCGAATGTAGCATCAGCGAAAGCTTTTGCCCAGTGGTTTCATCGAGGACGGCTGAATATACTTATTTTTGGAATCATTTTTACCCTGTTCTTTTTCGTTTACATGCAACTGGCAAAAGGAAAGAAACTGTTTATCCGCAAGATTGCTGGTCTCGATGCAGTGGAAGAAGCAGTTGGCAGGTCAACTGAGATGGGAAAACCTGTTCTCTTCTGTCCGGGAATCGGTTATTTGAGTGACATAGCGACAATCGCAGCACTCACAATCCTTGGCAGGGTTGCAAAGAAGACCGCAGAGTACGGAACAAGAATTATCATGCCCAATTATGATCCGCTGGTAATGTCAGCAGCGCAGGAAATTGTAAAACAATCGTATGCTGAAGCCGGGCATCCTGATGAGTTTAACGAAAAGGATATTTTTTACCTTACGCAGGACCAGTTCGGTTTTGCAGCAGGTGTTGATGGTATAATGCTCAGGGAAAAGCCCGGGGCAATATTCCTCCAGGGCGTATTCTATGCGGAATCACTGATACTTGCTGAGACAGGTCATTCTGTCGGTGCAATCCAGATAGCAGGTACTGATAGGGTAACTCAGCTTCCGTTCTTTATTTCAGCTTGTGATTACACACTCATTGGAGAGGAAATGTTTGCAGCCTCGAGTTATCTTTCAAAGGACCCTGTTATGATGGGAACTATTAAAGGCGAGGATGCATCAAAACTGCTTATTATTGGAGTAATTCTTGTTACAGTTTTTCTCGGCATACTTGGAGGAATGAATGTCGGTCCATTCGGCTCATGGTTTCAGAATCTGGTAAACTGGTTTGGTCGAGGATAAAGGATGAGAAGACAAATACCTCTTTTACTCACGTTTTTCGCCGGGGCGGCAATTATAATTACCTTTTTTATTCCTCATCGACCATTCAATGAGGTGCAGGATATTCTTCTTGATTGGTTCATCATCATTTCAGGATTTGCAATGCTTCTTGGTATTCATAGTTTGCTCAGGAAACATATTACACACATTCGCAGGAAAGATCAAGGTTGGGGATACAGTGTCATTCTAACCAGTTTCTTCATTGGAGTTCTGATTGTAGGTGTTATTTCAGCACTTCGGTATAAAGGTTTTTCACTTACCCCGGGCTCATCAATGTACTATGTTTACAGTTATATGATAATCCCCCTTTCTGCCACCATGTTTTCTCTCCTTGCGTTCTTTATCGCTTCCGCAGCCTACCGTGCTTTTAGAGCAAAAAAACTGAATGCAACATTACTCCTCATTGCAGCCATTGTTGTTATGCTGGGCCGTGTTCCGATTATGGAGAATGGATTCTTTAATTTCCTGGCAAGATTCAGTGACTGGTTCATGTTTATACCGCAAATGGCTGCGAAACGTGGAATATTGATCGGTGTTGCGCTTGGTATGTTTGCGATGTCACTAAGAATAATCCTTGGTATAGAAAGGACGTATCTGCAATGAGCATTTGGGAACGGCTATCGAAGATTGATAGAAGGGTCATTTATCTTCTTCTTGCCATTGTAATTATTGTTCCTATTATTTTCAAAATACCCTCCACTATTTCGGTCTCAGAAGCGACAAGAATGGCATACGATACAGTTGAGAAGTTACCTGAGGGTGCGACGATTATTTTCTCTACCGATTTTGATCCAGCGAGCATGCCGGAATTACGACCGATGATGACTGCTGTTTTAAGACATGCCTTTGAGAAAAGATTGAAGATTATCATGATGGGACATTGGCCGACGGGAATCCCTCTTTCAACCCTTATACTCGAAGAGGTTGCACGGGAGTTTGATGCAAAGTACGGTGTTGATTATGTAAATATTGGATACAGACCGGGTGCTGGTGCCGTAATGATACGAATGGGAAGGGATATCAGGGATGCATTTGACATAGATATTCAGGGGACTCCACTGGATTCGTTACCGATGATGAAAACAATCCATAACTACAGTGATATTGGGCTTATCGCTGCCTTTGAAGCAGGCTCAATGGGAGATTTCTGGGTTCAGTACGCCTGGGGACGCTTCGGTGTAAACATTATTATGGGGACAACTGCAGTGGTCACTCCTGATACCTACCCCTATCTTGGTGCACATCAGATAGAGGGACTTATCGGTGGTATGGCAGGTGCAGCTGCGTACGAGAAACTTATAGAACGCCATGATAAGGCGATGATTCGGATGTCATCACAAGCATGGGCACATATCCTCATTATTGTGTTTATTATCCTTGGGAACATTGGTTACTTTATGATGAGAAGGACAGAAAAAAAAGAAAAAAGAGGAAACAAATAGTGGGTCAGATAATTGGTTTATGGATTGCTGCAGGCTTAACCTTGATGATATTCTCCTTTCTGTATAAGGATAATCCTTTTTATAAATTTGCGGAACATGTTTATGTGGGAGTTTCAGCCGCCTATGCTACGTTTTATTTCTGGGATTATGTTGCTATGCCCAAGGTTGTTCATCCCCTGATGCAACCTTTTTCAGCCCGGCACTGGCTTATCATTATACCGAGTATCTTTGGTTTAATGATGCTCACACGATGGTTCCCTAAAATCGCCTGGGTAAGCAGATGGCCGATTGCAATCTCTGTTGGTGTGGGGTCAGGGCTTGCCATTGTTCAGGGAATGCAGGGGTATGTTATCCCTCAGATACAGAATACATTACTTCCTCTTTTCGGTTCTTCCGTTACGTTCAACAATCCATTGACAAACCTCTGGTCGAATCCGATAAATAATCTGATAATCATAATCGGGACCATTACGACCATCATCTATTTTTATTTTTCAAAAGAACACAAAGGATTTATTGGTGGAACCGCAAAGGTCGGGATTGTTTTTATTATGGTTGCATTTGGTGCATCGTTCGGTTACACAGTAATGGCTCGTATTTCCCTTCTTATCGGGAGAATTAGTTTCCTCATTGATGATTGGTTTATTGGCTCGATAATGAAAATATTTCAGTAATACGGCATAATTTCTCTTCATCCAAATTATACCTTGACATCTTTTGATTTATTCTGTATGATTTCCGCACGACAGAAAAAAAGCAGATAATTACTTCATTGCAAATAGAATGTAGATAAAACTGCAACCGTGTCGTATATTCAATGTAAATATATACAATGATTACAAAAGAGGAAGCTGACAGGATTGCAGGCATTGAAGGAAAAATAAGAGGATCGACCTTCCAGACGGATGCAGCCGTTGTAATACGGCTGACAGGTGGAGATGGACTGGAAAAAGTGCAGGAAGCATTGCTCAGGTTAGGATATCCTCTTCACTATGATGAAATAAAAGCAATGAGATGGTATCCATTAGGATTACGGACACTTGGCTTGGTTGTTATCAAAGATGTCTTTGGTTGGAATGACGAAGATATTAAGGCAATGGGGGATGCTGCTCCAAAATATTCATTCATCGTCAGGTTGATAATGAAACATCTTATTTCCGCGAAGGTTGCATTTGAAAAATCTCCGGAATATTGGGATAAACATTATACTATTGGGAAAATTGAAGCAGGTGAATTTAATGAAAAAAGGAAATTCGCCATTTCGCGTCTGAAGGATTTTAAGGTTCACCGGATATACTGCAAATATCTTGAAGGGTATTTTGGGAGACTCATGCAGAATTTGCTTCCTCATGAAAAAGTGAAATCAGAAGAGATCAAGTGCATGTTTAGAGGAGATGAATACCATGAATTCAAAACCTATTGGGGAGAGCACGATTAAGAAGGAAAAATCCGGTAGAATGGATTACGACAATGATCTTGTGGAACTCGAAGAATATATCAATGATATCTGGAAATTTTTACCGGTTCCCGTTGCGTATGTAAGCCCATTAGGTGTGATCCTTGATACCGATTGTCGATTGGAAGAGCTGCTGCAATGTGTAAAGGATGAGATGGTAGGAAATCTGCTCTCTGGTTTTTTCCCCGGGAAGAATGATTTTGCACAGATTCAGGAGCATACATTGGAGAATGGATTGGTTCAAAACATGGAATGTATGATGAAAACCAGAAAAGGTGTTGAGATTCCGGTAATCATTTCAACCTTATTGCGCAAGGACGAAAATGGCGAAATAGTAGGTTATTTTATCAGTATGCATGACATTTCTGTGCAAAAAGCAGTAAATTTAGCGTTGGTTGAGTCTGAGCAGAAATTCAGAACCCTTGCCGAGCAATCACCGAACATGATTTTCATCAATTGTAAAAGAAGGGTGGTCTATGCAAATAAAAGGTGTGAAGAATTGATGGGATACACAAGGGATGAATTTCTCTCGCCGGATTTCGATTTTCTCACGCTCATTGCTCCTGAATCAGTGGATTTGATTGAATCAGCGTTTGCAAAACACATGAAGGATAATGAAGTTGCTCTTTTCGAGTACACACTTATTACGAAAGATGGATCAAGAATAGATGCAATATATGCGCCAAAATTAATTGAATTTGAAGGCGAAAAGGCAATTCTGGGAGTTATAACAGACATAACGGAATACAAACGTACGTTACAAGCATTGAGCGAATCAGAAAGCAGATACAAAATCCTGGTAGAGACATCTCCCGACGCCATAACCGTAACTGATTTAGAAGGATATATCACCGATGTATCGAAACGGGCGATAGAACTGTGCGGTGCAAAGAGCGCTGATGATGTCGTCGGAAAAAAGTCCCTTGAACTGATTGTTCCGGAAGACCGTGAACGAGCAGTAAGAAATATGGAAAAAACGCTAAAGGATGGATTTTTGAGAAATGAGGAGTATGCTTTTTTCAGGATGGATGGGTCCCGCTATATGGGTGAACTCAATGCTGCAGTCATCAAGGATGTTCACGGGAAACCAAAGGCTTTTATTGCAACGATAAGGGATATAACACAGAGAAAACGGTCAGAGGATGCAATGAGAGAAAGTGAAGCAAAATACCGTGCACTTGTCGAGCAATCTTTACAGGGCATTGTTATTGTTCAAGGTTTTCCCATCCGTCTGGTCTTTGCAAACCCAATGCTTGCGGATATTTTTGGTTATTCCAGCAGTGAACTGACAGCCTTATCAAGCAATGATCTATTTGACTTGATCCACCCAGAGGACAGGGCGATTATGCTTGAGCGAGTGAAATTAGTAATGTCTGGTAAGTCTTCAGGAAGAGGGGAGATTCGGATAATCAGAAAAGACGGCTCGGTTCGATGGCTTGAAATAATAGGTAATGCAATTGATTGGCTCGGCAAACCTGCTGTACAGATAACCGTTATTGATACTTCAGAACGAAAGAAAATGGAGGAAGAGCTCCAGCGATCCGAGAGAATGAAGCTCCTTGCGCAGCTGGCAATGGGTGTTTCGCACGAGGTAAGGAATCCACTCGGTGCAATTCTGGCAAGCACCGAAGCACTTTACCATGATCTGGAAGAGCATTCAGAGTACTCTGAATACCTGTCCCATATTCGAACCCAGGTAAATCGTCTGAGTGTTCTTATGAAGGACTTGCTGGAATTGGGAAGACCAATAGGGGAATCAACGTTTGAGAATGAATCGCTGCAGATGCTCTGTTCATCAGGCGTTGAGCTCTGGAAGCAATCGACAGCCTTTAAGCATCATACGCTGAAGTTCGTTAAGCCAGACGGTTTTGAGCATATCGTTGTTCGAGCCGACGGAGCGCGGCTTCAGCAGGTCTGCCTTAATTTGCTTGAGAATGCTGCCCAGAACAGCCCAGAGGGAAGTGAGATCATGCTCAAGATCTTTGAGCCCGGAGGTGGCAGCGTCCGTATCCAGGTCGTTGATGAAGGCAGTGGTATCAAAACGGAAAATTTGA
This sequence comes from uncultured bacterium, assembly GCA_965369615.1. Classification (GTDB taxonomy): domain Bacteria; phylum Hydrothermota; class E44-bin80; order E44-bin80; family E44-bin80; genus SOKD01. The sequence goes on from CBDUQV010000043.1 coordinate 6,567, forward strand.
ACAGGGTTTTTGAACCCTTCTTCTCGACACGGAGGCAGGGTTCAGGATTGGGACTCAGCATTGTGAAGCAGATCGTTGAAGCGCACGGAGGTACTGTAGAGATTCGTAATAATGAAGGGGAATCAGGCTGCACCGCAGAAATACAACTCCCCGTTATATCATAGAAATGTCATGAAACCCAATATCTTGCTTGTTGATGATGATGAGGGGATCCGATTCGGATTCACCAAGTTCCTGATCAAGGCTGGCTACGAGGTTACTGCTGCCACAAACCTTGCCGAGGCAAAAAAAGAGATCTTGGCAAATCGGTATGATGCTGTCTTACTCGACCTTGTCCTGCCTGATGGTAATGGTATTAATTGGATAAGCAGCCTAAGAGAAAATTATCCTGCGATTGCAATCGTGGTCATTACGGGTGTAGGTGATATTCCTATGGCAGTTGAAGCCATGCAGCGTGGCGCTGATAATTTCCTCACTAAACCGGTGAATATGCAAAGTGTGGATGTTTTCTTGAGGAAAAGCCTTGAGCTGGAAATACTCAGGAAGAGCGTTTCAGCGCACAAGCGCATGAAGAAGCCATTCGAACCGTACTTTGGGGAAAGCAAAGCGATGAAGAAGATCCAAAAACTCATTTCAGTGGCAGCCAAAAACGATTCAGCCGTATTGCTTCAGGGAGAAACGGGGACTGGTAAAGGAGTTTTCGCACAATGGATCCATAATAACAGTAGTCTCAGAGATTCATCTTTTATAGAGGTGAATTGTTCAAGCCTGCGAGGCGAATTACTGGCAAGTGAGCTGTTTGGTCATGCGCGTGGTTCATTTACATCTGCAGTAAGAGATCAACAGGGTCTTCTTGAAGTGGCAGATGGGGGTACGCTCTTTCTTGATGAGATAGCAGATATGAGTAGAGATGTTCAAGCACAATTCCTTAAGGTTATTGAGGAGAAGCTGTATCGAAGGCTTGGTGAGGTTAGAGTTCGTAGAAGTGAGTTTCGGTTACTTTGTTCCACAAATAAGGAACTCCAGGAGGAAACGGAACAGGACAGATTTCGAAAGGACCTGTTTTTCCGTGTTAATATTTTTCCGATTCACATTCCTCCACTCAGAGAAAGACATGAAGACATTCCGGGTCTTGTAAAATATATGCTGGGAATCCTGGGCAAACCAGAGCTTGAACTTACTGACGAAATACTGAGATTGTTTGTAGAATATGACTGGCCAGGCAATATAAGGGAATTGAGGAATATACTGGAAAGAGCATTGCTCCTTGCAGAAAATCATCCACTTTCTATTGAACACTTTGCCGGTTTAAGGACAGGCAGAATGAATAGACATTATTCAAAGGCGGCAATGAATTTGAGAGTTGTTGAAGAAGAACAAATACGAAGTATTCTCAATCAGTACAGAGGAGATACTGAGAAGGCGGCGAAAGCTCTCGGTATTTCAAGGGCATCTCTGTATAGAAAAGTCAAGAAGTTTAACATCCCCTTATCCTCATAGTACTCAAGCACTCCATTCTCATTTTCGTAAATGATATTTTCATTTGAGAATATTTGCCATGTTCAGAGAAAGAGTAAATTACTATCATTTGGTGATTTAGTAGAATTTTGATTCATGGCACAGTTATTGCTCTCTATAAAGAGCAATGAATAAAAGTGTTCTTATTGTAGATGATGAAGTTGCAATCCTGCAAGCGTTCAAGAAGTTGATTCAACGACCTGATGTTACGGTTGATACTGCTGAAACCATTGAGGAAGCAATATCTTTGCTTGACGGAAACAACTACAACCTTGTAATTGCAGATATTAGACTTTCTGGTGTAGAGGTAGAGGAGGGATTGGAAATTCTTGACCGTGTAAAGACGCGGAGTTCTGATACGGTGGTTATTATTGTGACAGCGCATGGCAGTCCCGATATTATGAAGAAGGCGTATTTTCTTGGAGCTGATTTTTACTTTGAAAAACCAGTTTCATTTAAGATTCTTAATGATGTAATGAAAAACCTGGGAATTGTGTAAACAATAATGAAAACATTGATAATAGGGCTTGGGAATGCAATTCTCAAAGATGAGGGTGTTGGTATACGGGTTGCTGATGAAATTAGCAAGCTGATTGGCACACATGAATCTATAAAAGTTATTAAGACAAGCTGGGCTGGACTCAATCTTCTTGATTTTTTTGATGCCTATGAACTGGTTGTTATAATTGATTCTGTAAGGAATTACAAAGGGTTTGATGGTGAAATGCACAAACTTATTATAGAGGAACTCACGAATGTTAGACTCAATTCCTTTGCCAGGGGAGTAGATTTGAAAACTACTATTGAACTCGGCAAGAATCTCGGTCGACATATTCCGCGGAAAATTGACATTTACGCTGTTGAGATAAAAAATGAGGTCATTTACGAAGAGGGTTTAAGCTCACGAATAGAGAAAAAACTTCCGGACTACGCAGCCAGAATAATAAAGTCAATCAATCAAACAGAATAGTTCTCACGTTAATACGGATAAATGGCTCATGATGAAATCCGAATGTTTATCTTCCAAAGCCATGTCTTTCGACTTATAAGACAGCTAGACAAATAAGGTTATCTTTGAATCTTTTGCTTCGTTGATGTATGTTCCAACAGCACTGTATTCATCAACCATGTTCTCAATCATATCATCAGGTTTTAACCCGAATATTCTCATACACATCTCGCAGGCATACAGTTTTCCACCCAATGTCTTGAAGTCCTCGAGAAGTTTGTGTACTGGTGCTGCATTTGCTCTTTTCATTCGTTGCCTTAGTAACCATTTCCCTATTCCAAAGAGATTATGCCTTGAGAGTTGTCCCCCTTCCAATTGCCCTTTTCTAAGTCGGTGTAAGCCCCAGAAGGTAAAGAAAAGGGTGGCTTCCATACCCATGGCAAGTGCACCATTTGCAATGACAAGAGCGGTGTGCAGCTTGTCCATATTGTCACTGTGAATCATAATAGTAATTTTATCTTTCATGTTTCTCCTTCTTTAATATTTCGAAAGATCAGTCCAATCACAATTTTGTTATACTACCAAATTTCCATTTATTGTCAAGGAAAAATAGGGATTATATGATTGCACTACGATTGTATTCCGTTGTTCTGCTTTAATTGAAATTCGCTTTTCTCTTGACAGGTAAGGTTCAGGATGTTATGTTTGTAGTGGTTCTTTGGTTTCGTGGAGGTGGGGGAGCCAGGTGCTGAGAAATCCCTTACGGGATGACCCCTTGAACCTGTTGGGTAATGCCAGCGGAGGGAACCTTGTCATGCAAGGTCAAGCACTTGTTTGACCTTTTTTTGATAATAGGGGAGGAGGGTATCAGAGAGATCGAGGTTCATAATAGATGATAGAAAGAAATGCAAAACGCATTATTGATGTAAATCTCAATAGAGCATGTGAGGGATTGAGAGTTCTTGAAGATATTGTACGTTTCGCATGCAATAACGAGCAACTGATGCTGACCATAAAAGGGAAGAGACATATCTTACGGACACTCTTTTCGGAAAGAATCAGGGGTTCGACAATCGAACGTGATGCAGAGCATGATGTTGGAAAAAAACCTTCACTGATTGAAGAAAAGAGAAATAACCTCTTTGATACATTTACTCACAATGCAAAACGGGTTGAGGAGTCGTTACGGTCATTAGAGGAGGTAGCAAAGCTTTTTGATATTCAAAAAGCCCGAAATATAAAAAGTATGAGATTTGCTGTTTATACCATAGAAAAGGAGATGCAGGCTCTCCTGTTATCAGGGAAAGGACTGGGAAAGGAGGGAATTTACGTTGTTCTTCCAGAGAGGAAGAGAACAGCACTTATCACTTTGGTAAAGCGTATTAATAGTTCACCGGTTGCTGCTGTGCAATTGAGGAGTAAGTCGCTCTCGGATTCTCACTTATTACTGATGGCAAAATCAATGAGAGCCATTACCGCGAAGAAGAAGATCCCATTCATTATCAACGACAGAGTTGACATTGCTCTTGCTGCAGGAGCAGATGGCGTCCATTTGGGACAGAATGATATACCGGTAAAGGATGTGAAAAAGATCACTGATTTTTCATTTATTGTTGGTGTTTCAACTCACTCGATAGATGAAGCGTTACGGGCAGAAAATGATGGAGCGGACTACATTGCTTTTGGCAGCATATTTGAAACCAGTTCAAAGGAAAGCGCAATTATTCAGGGAATCCAGCGACTCAAGGAATTACGAAAAAAGGTGAGTATCCCTCTTGTAGCAATCGGTGGGATAAACGACAGGAATATTCAAGGCATATCATCGGCAGGAGCTGATTACGCTGCGGTTCTGAGCTTTGTGAGTGATGCAAAGAATCCCGATCGCGCCGTAAAGAAACTCTATAAAAATTTTAAAAAGGGTAAGAAGAAAAAATAACGGGTAACATACCATTTGTGATCCCGCGAGGTGAAACCTATGGAAACAATAAGAGAGAAAGCTATCAAGGGCAAGGTTACGGACATAATGAACGTTGTAGCAAATGAGGAAAACCATTCCCCCGAGTACATACGGCAGGGTATTGCCGATGGAACTATTGTAATACCGTATAACAAAAACCATTCATCATTAAAAAAAATAAAAGGAATCGGAAGAGGACTGAGAATTAAGATAAATGCGAATATTGGCACCTCGCCGTACCATATGAACTTAGACGAGGAGTTGGAAAAGCTCCGTATTGCTGAGAAATTTGGAGCAGATTCCGTTATGGATCTCAGTCTTGGCAGCATACTGAAGCAGGTGAGAAAGAAAATCATCGAGAATTCATCGGTTATGATAGGGACCGTTCCAATATATCAGGTCGGATTCGAGCTATCCAGAAAAGGGAAGAATATTGATGAGATGAGGATAAATGATTTTCTTGATGTTATAAGAGAACAAGCAGAAGATGGTGTTGATTTTATGACCATACATTCTGGGATTACCCTTGATGCTGTTGCGAAAATGAAAAGGGAGGGCAGATTACTTGATATTGTGAGCCGCGGTGGGGCATTTCTTGTAAAATGGATGATGAAGAATGAAAAAGAAAATCTGCTCTTCACCCATTATGACGAGATTCTGCAAATCCTGAAAGAATACGATGTGGCAATCAGTATCGGTGATGGAATGAGACCAGGGGCGGTAATTGATTCCACTGACAGAGGTCAGATTCAGGAATTAATAACGCTCGGAGAACTTGCCCAGAGAGCATGGGATACAGGTGTGCAGGTAATAATAGAAGGTCCTGGTCATATCCCGCTCGATGAGATCGAATCAAACGTTCTTCTTGAGAAGAAACTATGCCATGGTGCACCATTTTATGTACTGGGACCCATTGTAACGGATATTTCGCCAGGATATGATCACATTACGGGAGCAATTGGTGGAGCCCTTGCCGGGTTGTATGGCGCTGACTTTCTGTGCTATGTTACACCATCTGAGCACCTTAAACTTCCCGATGTTACTGATGTAA
>CBDUQV010000044.1:0-11894 GCA_965369615.1 uncultured bacterium
GAAGTACGCAGAAGCCCTTACGAGCACATACAAACTAACAATAAAAACAATTACCCAGGTAACGACCTGTAACATCATTGTTTCCCATGCAAACGTTTAACAATCATCCTATGATCACTAACTATTCTCTCAGTGTTGCAATAATTCGCTCTGGATGGTTCAGCAGGTCGAATACTGACTCCTGACCGTACACAACTATATCAGCGTTCCTAACTGCCTCAGCTGATGCACCTTCTCTATCGATCACACAAATCCCCACAGCTGCTCGTTTAAGCATCAATTTATCATTTTCTCCATTTCCCACGGCAATGGTCTGCTGCTCACCGATTTTGGTGATGAAATCGTCTTTCTTCTTTGCTTCTTCGGGAGGCGTTACCCTGTGAATCCGAATCCCACTCTTCCCCATCTCGCTTTCAATCGTCCCGTAAGTATCCGCTGTAAGCAGATAAATTGATACTTTTTTCTCAAGCTGTGCAAGCTTCTCCTTGATTCCATCAGTTACCAATCCATCTACTGCTATTGTTCCGTTCACATCAAAAACAACATTCTTTATTGATATATCCCCTCTACCAGGAATATTCAATTCAATCATATTCACCTCACTCTATCTTAAAATGAAACTCCGCTCCTTGACCAGTACATTCATTTACTTCCCACTCTCCCCAAAGAAAAACACTCTGAATTGATGAATCATAACGGAAAGTACTATAAATCAAGCGTATACGATTGTCAAGAAAATTAAAAGAGGGTGTTTTGTTTGTACGCAGAAAGCAAGAAAGATCTTAAATAGGCAGCACTTAAACTATGGTTTTTCCGAAGCATAAATATTTCAAATGCAAAGGGTGTTTCTTTATAGAAATATTTTACACAATTATTGACACTTTATTGTTATTTTCTATTTGACAAATTAGATAATTTTATATACTCTACCTCTATGGATATCCTGCGGTGTTTGCAGACATTCTGCGCAGTTGTTGAAACGAGCAGTTTTACCGTTGCTGCGGAAAGAATGTATCTCACGCAACCTTCCGTAAGCACGCATGTTCACGATCTTGAAAAAAACTACGGAACAATTCTCCTCAACCGAAAACGCGATGGGATAACACCTACCGATTCAGGTAAACTCCTCTACGACTACGCAAAGAAAATTTTGAAACTCGCCAGGGAAACCGCGGACGCCATCGATGAGGTTAACCAGTTGAAACGCGGTGAAGTCGAAATTGGCGCCAGTACGGTTCCTGGAACCTATATCCTCCCTGATGTGCTGCTCCGTTTTAAGAAAACGTATCCTGGTATCAAATTGTCTATGAGAATTGGCGACACGAGCGAGATCATACAGGACGTATTTGAGCAAAATATTGAGTTTGGAATCGTTGGCGAAAAGGTAAGAAAAAGCGGGCTCACCTTCCAGGAATTGATTAGCGACCACATCATATTCGTAGCCCATCCCTCGATGAAAAAGAGCCAAATAAAGCTTGCAGAATTGAAAAAAGTTCCCCTTGTATTCAGAGAGAGTAGTTCCGGTACGAGCATGGTTGTTCTGGAGAAACTTGCAAAAAAGGGAATTGTAAAAAAAGACCTCACCATTGTCATGGAACTCGGAAGTACGGAAGCGGTCAAACAGGGAGCTATTGCTGGATTAGGTGCAACATTTGTGTCGGAAAGAACAATAAAAAACGAGATAAGCCAGAAGGTTCTCAAGAAGATTGCCATCAAGGATCTTACCATAGACAGGAATTTCTGGATAGTTGCGCGTTCCGCCGGTGGGTTTTCTCGAGCAGGATTAACGCTCTTCGACTTCATTAAAAAAACCTATCATTGAAACAAATGAAAAAGAACGATATTAAACTGACAGAGTACACGCAATTTGCTGGTTGAGCAGCAAAACTCGGACCAGGGTACCTGGACCAGGCTCTTTGTGGGCTCACCATGAAACACGACCCTAATCTCATTGCCGGATTCGAAGGAGCAGAAGATGCGGGTGTGTATAAGTTGACGGATGATATTGCCATTGTCCAAACGGTGGATTACTTCCCTCCAATCGTGGATGATCCCTTTGATTTTGGCGAAATCGCTGTTGCCAATGCCCTCAGTGATGTCTATGCAATGGGCGGCAAGCCATTAACTGCCCTCAATATTGTTTCCTTTCCAAAGAAGAAGCTCTCAATTGATATTCTTAAAAAAATTCTTGTAGGTGGTTTGCATAAATTGCAGGAAGCAGACGTAATCCTGGTGGGAGGACACAGCATAGAAGATGAATCACTAAAATATGGTATTGCTGTTACCGGCATCATTCATCCTGAAAAAGTAATTAGAAACAAAGGTGGTCAAGTTGGCGATAGCATCATACTGACAAAGCAGATCGGAACGGGAATTATCAATACCGCATTGAAGGCAAAATTGGCATCACCGGAAACAATAGCAATAGTAACTGCATCGATGAAACAATTGAACAGAAAGGCATCTGAAATAATGACAAAGTTCGATGTCACCTCAGCAACCGATGTAACCGGATTCGGTCTTCTTGGGCATCTCGTCGAAATGCTCGATGGCAGCACGGGAATAACGATATTCCACAAGACTGTCCCGTTCTTTCCTGATGTTGAGGATTTCGCCAGGATGGGAATCGTCCCGGCAGGCACACACGAAAACAAGAAGGCGCGCGAATCATTTATTGTAACGGAAAGTGAAATACAGTCCTCTCTGCTTGACATGCTTTTCGACGCCCAGACATCAGGCGGACTGCTCTTTACAGTTAAAAAAGAGAACGCTGAAAAGATTATTGAAGAAATGAAGCAGGCTGGGTTTGCGTATGCAGCAATCATCGGTACTATTGTTTGTGAGCCAAAAGGAAAAATCGTACTTAAATAAAAGTATTTTCACCACCGAGGCAAGAATAGAGTTTATAGACGTATGATGTCTCTTGATCGAAGGGGAATTTGAGGAGAAATGATTTTTCTAATCTTCTACAGCACCACCCGTAAGAACTTTCTCAAGCGCACTTGACACCACGTAAATTCTTTCATTATTGCTCAGGGGATCAACGGGAAAGATAAAAAAACCTTTTTTGTTCCCTTTGTAAACCATTGTTTTCCCTCTGATTATTTCTCCATCGCGAAATTCAACCTGGACCTTCAAACCCATGAGGTGGGAGCTTTCAACTTCCTCAAATTTCTTTTTTTCCTTGTATTCTTTATCTCCGTTAAAGCTTTTTACAAAGAATATAGCCTTGAGCTCTTCCGTTTCGATTTCGTATGTACTTTCACCATTTTGCCCCTTTGGGGCTGCTATATGAAAGATACTCTTTGTAGGAGAGAAATCAAGAGTAAAACCCTTGACCATTCGCCCATCTTTATAACGCGCTATCACCTTATTTTGATTGTTCCTTATATCAATAAACATACCACGATACCCCTTTACTATTCATAATAGATACATACTAATACTCTTTGTTACATAATAATCATTATTGTCTGAAAATGCAAGTATTTTTTCAGAAATCTCGAATTTTTTATGGAAATGTTTTACCAATCGGAATATTTCAATCCTCATATCTTCTACTCGATGCAGTAGGTTTCATCCTCCTACACCAATCCTCCTCTGCTAAACTCCAGCGGACATGGGTTCCCAAGGAGGGAGCTTAGAAGGGCATGGGCTTCGGAGGACTACAATTCCCAAAACTATTCAATACAATAGGACTTTATCCACTCGGGGCGCACAGGTACCGTGCCGGTTTTGAGCATTTCCTGCCATTTTTCATCGGTCAATCTATCCTTCATCGGGTGCTTGAATTCATAGTACGAAAGCACAGGACCAACGGCAAGCACAATATCACCTTCAGCCCGCTTGTACGCAACGATAACGTAGTCAACATATCCCGACGCTTCCTCAAGACATTGCTTCGTATTGAGATCTGTATGTACATCGGCAATAATGGTTGTTTTCAGCCCTTTTTCATCCACATCTCCAATTGCCTTCTTCAGAGCTTCAGGAAACTCCGCAAGGAACTCATTATCATCCCCAGTAAGCGGTTCATTCGCAACCTGTCTGTCACATATATCATGCAGGGTTTCGAGCATTCGTATCAATGAAACAAGCCTTGTCTCGGATTTGTCGTTCAGCACCTCCAATTCCTTGAGCCCGCTGTACGCCATCTTTGCGGTGGTGAGTATCCTCGCATAGAACTCAGGGAGCGGTTCAACTAATCCCTTGGGAGGTGGCGGCGGTTCCGGAATGGGTTGCACGCTGGTAATGCCTACAAAAACAGGTGTATAGCTTTGCTTTGCGTAAAGAATAGTATTATGCCTGAGGGCAGACCATGAGGCAAGGGCTGTGGTCAATTGCCTATCGAGCCAGGCATCGGTTCGCTGATAGGTCTGGTATCCCTTCCCTCTCTCTCCTATCAGCGTTTTGAGTGCATAAAGCCATGACCAGTAAAGATTTCTGTTCCAATCCTTATCAGTTAGTTCCGCAAATTCCTTTCTCAGTTTCTCTACCTGTTCCTCGTATTTCGGATACTCATGATCTGTATAATTGATAATATGCTCCTCTGCACGCTTACTCCCAAAAACACTAAATACATCGAGACCACGGGGGAAACCCCTGATTGTATAAAATAAATCTGGTTGAATACGTTCATCATAGATATAAACTGCAGTAAATCGCTGCGGGATTTTTCTTGGAATTGAGCCTGCACCAGGAGAGACAAGTTGACCGAGAATATACGAATCGGGAATGTAACGCTGCCCCATAAATCGGAATCCCATAGTGTAGTGAAGAATTTCATCTAATTGCTGAATCGAAATGAATTTGTGTCCACTGTATTCCCCTGGATCTATGCCTGCACCACCCGTTCCAGAGAAAATAGCAGGAGGATGTAGCAATGCGAGTTTAAAAAGGAATTGCGCTATTCTATCTTCCTTCTCCAATTCATTTGCTGAAAATTTACTTCCAAATACATCACGCATTGCCTCTCTATAATCATAGAGTGTCAGGTCATCAGCGAATCCTGCATAAAAAGCAGTAACAGCATAAATTCTGTCCCAGATTTCAGATACTCTCCTTCCATCAGATAATTTTACCTGTCCACACCGTGCTGCAATGAGCGCTGATTGTAGCGTTTGAATACGTGCTGTTTCTCTATCTGTTAATGCTTTTGCAGGGGGAATGATTGGACCAAACTTTTCATCACTTCCTTTTATTAAAAATGTCATCCTTCCATACCACATTATCCCTCGAAAATACCGTTTCAGTGTATCAGTTCTCGTGTAGTGTCCACGCGGTTTGTACTGGCTGTAATCTTCGGGAATCCTGAAGAGTGCCTTATCTCTCGCCAACTTGTATTTTGGAAGTCCTTTATGCTCCTCTATCTTATTGCATTCCCATTCAACCCACTCCTTAACATACGATGGTGGTTTTAAATCCGGTACAAATTGCTTGAGTGCTATAGAAAAATAAGCAACATTCCTCCTTGCTGCTTCTTTCAGTTCACCCTTAAACGCCTTATAATCATCTTCAGAAGCTTCCAACATTGCTTCGGTTACAGCAATAATATCAGGATAGAAAACACTCTCTTCGATTTCCTTCAACGTTTCGTCAAATTGAATATGGAAAAGGTGCAATGGAGTATCCGCCGTTACATAGATAGGAATATTCTGTTGTAAGATTGTTTCGTACGGAGCGGTAATATCATCAATAGGTCCTCCGTCAATAACGACAAATCCATTCTTCTGAATGACCGACAGGTGCTCCGGCTCTGAAAGATACTGCTTCACATCGCCATAATTCGTTGCCTTCGTGATATCGAGGGGAAGCTTGTAGGAAGGCATTTCCAGTTTGAAATCCTCTTCAACAGGCTTGTAATGTTTGAGGAATATCTCCTCTAAATCCCCCACGCCCGTGAGAGGAGCAACATCTATGCTCTTTTTCTTTGCCGATCCCAGACAGCCGGCAAACAGAAGCACTGCCAAAAATACTGCAAATCCATAACCATGTTTTGCTCTCTGATTCATCCTACCCTCCTTTTGCAGCTCTATTTATATATACCTGAAAAAGGAATTCAAATTCCGGTAAAAAATCGCTGCAAACAAACACTGCGCTGTGAAACTCACGCCGATGCTGCTAACAAACACTTCATTGTGACAAAACGCCTCGCTGTTAACAGCAAAATGGCAGCACGAATTTCGCGCTTTTTCCTATCTTCCCTCATACCTATAGGGCAAGTACCGAGGTTCCCACATTGCACTCTTCACTAACTCATGTAGTTTTTCATCAGGCAATCGAATACCCAAGCCGGATTCGCGCGCTTGTTGAGCCACGGCAAAAGCAACCTCTTCAGAAACTTTCCTGATATCCTTTATCTCAGGAAGAAGATTCCCCTTCTCAGCATCCTTCAGGGACACCATGGATGCAAGTGCTCTCGAAGCGGCAATAAACATTTTGTCGGTCACCCTGGGGGTCATTGAGACAATAGCACCTAAGCCAACACCTGGAAAGATGTACATATTATTGCACTGAGGAACCTGTATCTCATTTCCCATTATATTTGCAGGAGGAAACGGGCTTCCCGTTGCAATAAAGCATTTTCCACCAGTTGCCTGTGATGCTGCCTGGGGAGAACATTCGCTTTTCTTCGTTGGATTTGAAAGCGCAAGAATTATTGGTCTTTCCACATTTTTCCCCATCTGTGTAAGAACCTCTTCAGTGAAAGCCCCGCTAACACCGGATGTTCCAATGAGTACCGTTGCTTTTGTATTGCGAACGGTTTCAAAAAGGTCAATCCGTTCTTCATTTTGCAACTGCCATCCTGCAACATCACTCCTCATACGGGCAAATGGCTTCTGATATTCATGGGGTTTCATCTCATCAAACACCAACCCTCTTGAACCGATTGGGTAAATCAATGCTTTTGCTTGTTCAAGCGAAAGCCCTTCTTCTGTGAGGGCATTGAGCAGCGTGTTTGCTATACCGTAACCCGCCTGACCAAAACCGAAGAACACGTACCGCTGATCCTTCAAGTTCTCTTTTTTTGCCTTGACCGCTGCGTAGATCGTAGCAAAGGTAACGGCACCGGTGCCAAAAATATCGTCATTGAATGAACAAATGCGCTCACGGTACCGGTTTAGTAATCTGAGAGCATTCTTCTTGCCAAAGTCTTCCCATTGCAGGAGGGCGTGTGGAAAAGCTTTCTTTACGCCCTTCACAAAACTCTCAACGACAGTGTCATATTCTTCTCCGGTCAATCTTTCATGTTTCACACCAAGGTACAGTGGGTCATTGAGCAGCTCTTCGTTATTTGTTCCAACATCCAGAAGAATGGGAAGACACAATGCTGGATGAATACCGGCGCCAACAACATACAAACTCGATTTTCCCACTGGAATAGCCATCCCCCCGAGCCCCTGATCACCCAAACCAAGAATTCTTTCCCCGTCGGTAACAACAATCAAGTTGATATTGGAGAATGCCGAATGCGCAAGGATTTCATCAATTTCTGCTATCTTCGTTGCCGAGATATACAATCCACGAGGACGACGGAACAAATGACTGAAAGTTCGTGCAGCCTCACCGACTGTTGGCGTATAGACTATTGGCAGCATCTCTTCACAATGATTGAGAACAAGACTATAGAAAAGTGTTTCGTTTCTGTCCAACAGGCTGAGCAGATAAACGTATTTTTCGATCGGGCTGTCCCGTTTAACATAATTCTCATATACTTTATCGAGCTGCTTCTCCATGGTCAAGATCTTCTCTGGAAGAATTCCAATGAGACCCAACTGCTCACGTTCATTAGCAGGGAATGCTGAACCTTTATTGTATATGGGGTGTTCGACCAGCTGGTGCCCGGTGAAGGGAACGCTTATGTACTTTTCACCGGTCATTGGGTCAAGTTGGACTACAAACTTTCCCATGATTCCTCCATCCTTTTATGGTTATCGAATAGTGACAAAGGGAATTACGGCTTCACCGCCTTTTTACATTTTTATTAAGGAGTTCGAAAACGTTCATCAGTTGATATGGAATTATTTTCCGCTCCCTGAATTCGACGCCAACCAACACGTCCATACTTCTTGATGTATCGGGAAAAAACAGTATCTTCTCTTCCCCCCACCAGAATCCCGTTGTGTCATCTGGATTTTCCGCTATAATAGATACAAGGTAAGTGTCCGGTGATGCAAAGTAAAACGAACATTCAAACGTTGTGTCAACGGACACAATATCCTGCAGCATCCGCGTATCTGGAAATGAGAGGAATGCATATATTTCTTTGGCTTTCCCTTCTATCCTGGTAATCGTAATATTCATTCTGTTCTTTGGAATAGTATCATGGGTGGTCAAAGTAAGTATTCTCAACTCACCTAACGGGTTTCCAGAAAGGTCAGGCATACGCGGAAGGATAAATATTTTTCCTATCTTATCCTGCATAAGCCTGTAGTGAATGATAACTTCTGTAAGCGTCGCATTCCAGATAAACACCGTATCCAGTACGATATTGGTCGTTACAAAATCCATCAATCCTGCAGTTGATGTATCCATAGGCTCGGAAAAACGTATGAGGATAACAGAATCAAGCGCAGCGGAAGTTAATGACCGCGACGGTTTCGTATACTTAAGGAGAGGGCTTATGGTATCGAGGTCTTTACTCGGCGTGAATCCCCTCTCAGCAATCTTCATTTTATTTCCTTTGAGGTCCCTGATGCTCAATATCTGCAGTAGGTACTTCCTTTCTTCAAGTTCTGGTATGGTCAAGAGAACCTCATCACCCTTTTTTGTTCTTTCTGCATAGATTATCGCAGTTGTTTCAGCGGTCTCCGGATTTACAATCCTGTAATTCCCTAATTTCTGAGGTGAAATTGTATCAACTCTTTCGGAGAAGAAAACGCGAATATGATGTTTATCTTCCGGTTTTATATTGAGCACCTTTGGTGCCCATCGATCAGGCGACGTTGGAGGAAGTTTCTTTCCACAACAAAGAAACAAAGAAAGAAAAAACAGAATACCGATCCATTTAGTTTTTTGCATCATATTCCTGATTTTAACAAGAAATAAAGGATAACATTCATTACAGGATAGAGTATTTTTTCTAAAACACCTAAGAAAAAAAGTCCAAATATAATCATAAAACCAAAACGTTCAATCCTTGCATATACGCTCGCTACCGTATCAGGAAGAAAAAACATAAGAACTTTTGAGCCGTCAAGAGGAGGTATGGGAAAAAGATTAAAACAAAAGAGGAGCACATTAATCGCTGCTCCAAACTGAAATCCCTGAGTAAAAATACTCTCTTTTCCTCCAAGAAAAAAAGTGATTCTATAAAAAACCGAGAAAATGATTGCAAGCATAAAATTGGACAATGGACCAAAAAGACTTGTTAGCATCATGTCCCGCTTTGGGTTCCTGAAATTCATTGGATTGACAGGAACGGGTTTTGCCCAACCAAAAAGAAATGGTGATTGTATAAGCACCAACATCACTGGTAATACAATGGTACCAACAATATCAATATGCGGGATTGGGTTCAATGTTAGCCTGCCATTCATTTTTGCAGTAGGATCACCAAATTTGAGTGCTGCATAACCATGTGAGATTTCATGGATGATAATCGAAAAAAGCAAAATAACAACATTGAGTACAATGAAGAGCATTACAGGTTCTCCTCAAATATCCTGAAAACTCTGATGTGATGCTCCAGTTCACGAATGGAATTCAAATCCTTGCTGTTCAATGTATGATTAAATTCTTCAAAACCCTCCCTGATCTTCTCGAGTTGCGTCTTCTTTTCCCCCGTGAGTTGTTTCTCCACCATCTTGAGCTTCTCTACAGATTGAGCAATAAGTTGTTTCGACCCATCGGTATTTCCTGCCTTCAACGAATCAACAGCATCAGTGAGGCAAAAGAGTGCCTTAAAAAGCACGGAGCGGTTTTTCATCCGCAATTCAGATTGCATCCTTACTGCTTTCAGCTCATTTCTCACGAGCCCAACCTGATCACGGATATCGGAAACCCCTCCCGTCTTCAGAAAGGTAAGTGTTGAAATGGCAAGCGCAATAATCGAAAACACAAGCGAAAAATAACCCATCCTTTTTTTCATATCATTTACCCACACAGAATTCCTGAAAAATTGTATCGAGGACTTCCTGTGCATTTACCTCACCAATGATCTCACGAAGGGATTGAACCGCTTCCCGTATATCGTATGCAATCAGTTCCAGACTTCTGTTCTCCCCTATCCCCTGATGTGCAACTTTCAGGCTTTTTACTGCTGTTGTAATATGCATAAGATGCCTTGCTCTTGTGGGGATAGCGGAATCAACTTTGAAATCCTTTGCTCCAATGAGTTCAAGGATTTCTGTATTCAAGCGTTCAATGCCTGTATGCTCTTTGGCAGAGACCTCACATTCAGGATAGGAGTTTCCACCGGTTATGTCTGAGGTAATTATGCGCTTCGGAAGGTCTGCTTTGTTTATGACAACAATGAGCGGTTTCTCTTTTGCCCGCACAAAAATTTCTTTATCCTCCTGTTGAGACGGAACGGAACCATCTACAACAAAAAGCACAAACGAGGTATTCTGAATTGCCTCCCGTGTTTTTTTGATCCCCATTGCCTCGACAACATTGTCAGCATTCTGAAACCCGGCAGTATCGTACAGCTTCAATGGTATTCCATGAACACTGATCCACCCTTCTATGATATCCCTGGTAGTCCCCGGGACCGGAGTTACTATGGCTCGTTCTTCCAGAAGCAACGCATTGAGCAATGACGATTTGCCGACATTGGGCCTTCCGACAATTGCCGCACTTGCCCCTTCTCTAAGTGTGATCGCTCTTTTCCCCGCCTGCATCATTTCTTCCATGGTCGTTATTACGTTATATATTTTTTCAGCAATCGCTTTTGTTTCGGGAAGCACCGCGTCTTCGTCAGCAAAATCGAGTGAAAGCTCAAGATCGGTCATAATTGACACGAGTGTATCCCTTAATCCGCGTATTCTACAGGAAAGAACACCATCACGCTGTTCAAGCGCACTCCGAAGCCCTTCTTTTGTTTTCGCGGATACAATATCAAGCACCGCTTCTGCCTGCGCAAGATCCATCTTCCCGTTCAAGAATGCTCGCTTCGTAAATTCTCCTCTTTCTGCAAGCCTTGCGCCTGCACTAATGCATGCACTTAACACCCTTCTGGCTGGAACAAACCCACCGTGACAGCTTATTTCCGCCGTGTTTTCTCCTGTATAAGTGTGCGGAGCATGTAGTACGGTAAGCAACACTTCATCAATTTCTTCTTCTTTTTCTGGTTCAACTATCCTTCCGTAAACAACTCTATGGCTTTCCATCTCGCAGGGCGAATCCTTACCCCTGAATATTTTTTCGGTGATAGTAAGGGCATTCTTCCCACTGAGCCGAATTACCGCTATGCCACCAATCCCTGGTGGTGTTGCAATTGCCGCAATGGTTTCATCGCCGAACATGGCTTTTGTCCCGTTGCAACTTGTAATCTCCAACCCTTATGTAAAATGGGAGACGTATCCCTGATTTTTTTGCCATTCTTGACACAACATGCTGCAATGCATTGAGAGTTTTTCCACCTCTGCCAATGAGCAGTCCATCATATCCTGCAGTATAAATTCTCAGAATATTATTTTTCCCTTCTTTTGCTTCGAAGACCTGTCCATCAATATCCATAAGAACAAGGATATCCTGGATAATAGTTTTCACCTTTGATAGTCCACTTCTGAGACTGACCCTGACTGTTACCGGGGAACTAAAAATGCCCAGGAATCCCTTTCTCCCTTTATTAATGATTTTAACCTCAATGTCAGCTCTTAAGCATGCAAGATTTTTTATTGCCTTATCAACAGCCTCGTCAACTGTTTTCCCTGTTTCGATACAGTATTCTT
>CBDUQV010000045.1:0-11814 GCA_965369615.1 uncultured bacterium
CGTTAATTCATTTCTGACGCTTACCTGAAAAATAGAATGAACAAAAGGAGAGGTTGCCATGAAGAAGTTAGTATGCGCTTTTCTTGCATTCCTATTCCTAAGTGTTTCACTATTCAGCGAGAACCTGGAAACAATAGTACGACAACTCATTACCGCGGACAAAGCAAAAGAACAGAACAGGCTCATTGAGGATATTCTCAAGCTCAAACCTTCTGCAGATACCATAAGCACACTTCTTGAAAACATTACATTCGATGAACAGGGAGAAAAGGGCATTGTGCTGTCTGAAAATCTATGCATCGATGGAAAGAAACGATCCTTTTGCTGGTATATTCCGGAAAACTATGACCCAACAAAGAGAATACCCCTTTTGGTGTATCTCCATGGTGGGGTGAGCAGAAAAGAGCTTATCGAACATCCAGAACAATACGTTCAGGAGTCACCATTTCTTCCATACGCTGCAAGTGAAGGCTATATCATGCTCTTCCCTTTCGGACAGGAAGGGGCCACCTGGTGGGATTCCGTTGGGGTTGAGAACATCAAATCTCAAATCCGGATTACAAAAAGAGATTTCAACATCGATGACAACCGGGTTTACATGACTGGTTTTTCTGATGGTGCATCAGGCTCATTTTTTTTCGCAATGTGTCATCCTTCCGATTTTGCTGCCTTTCTCCCGCTCAATGGACATCCCGGCGTCGGCTCGCTTGATGGCGGTATACAAACCTATTTCATTAATCTCTTCAATCGTCCGCTTTCGGTTATCAATACGGATGAAGATGCACTTTACCCGGATACAAAAATCGGCCCAATGATGGCACTTGCAAGAAAGGCAGGGGGAGATATTTTGTACCGCATTTACACCGGGATCGGACATTCTTTTGAATATGCAGAGCAGGAAATCCCCAAAATGATGAAGTTCATGAACACTCATCCACGCCAGGTCAATCCCTCCTTTATTAAATGGGAAACAGTAAAAAACCGTCATGGTAGATGCATGTGGCTTTCAGTTGATGATGTTCAAGAAGAGGATCTACCATACTGGTATACCGATCACAACATGGAACTCATCGATGACAGGATAGTGTTTGGCTTCTATCCCGATGACACCCATGAAGGTGAGGGTATCAGAATGAGTAAGGTTGTTGACAGCACATTTGCTGCACTTGTTGGAGCAAAGGATGGGGATGTTATCATCAAGGTTGAAAACGACACCGTCACAAACATGCAGGTACTCAATGATTACAAGGCAACAAAAAAACGCGGTGATCCAGCAGAAATTACCGTATTGAGAGACAATAAGAAAATCATATTGAAGGGTCATTTTCCTCCGCCAAAGAAATACAACCTCTTCACCAGGGATAGACCATCGGCACGAGCGGAAGTTTCTTTCTCTGCAAATGATTTTGATATTAAGAGTTCACAACTCGGTGGTTTTACCATATACATACACCCGGATATGATTCAACTGGATCAACCTCTCCTTATTCATGTAAATGAGGAATTATGTTTTGATGATATGATCGTACCGGATATTGAGTTTCTGCTTCGCAATTTCCTTGAAAATCGGGACCGGGAACTCCTCTATGTGAAAGAGATCATCATAATCCGTTAAATGAATCTTCTACCGAAGACACCGGTCAGATGCGAGAAGATAATTTCTTACATAATCGTTAATACCGTCTTCCAGCGTCGAAATAATCTCCTGATAGCCGAACCCCCTCAATTTTGACATTTCTGCTCTTGTATAACTCTGATAGTGCGATCTCAAGCCCTCAGGCATTTCAATGTAATCAATTGTAATCTCTTTATCTATCGCACGAAATACTGCTGATACAAGATCATTAAAAGTTCTGGCTATGCCCGTCCCGATATTAATCACTCCCTGTATTCGCACGTTGTCATAGACAAAGAGTGTCATTGTGACTGCATCCTTCACATAGATAAAATCTCTTACCTGCCCCCCGTCCTTATAATCAGAATTATTCGACTTAAATAATTTGACAACCCCTGTCTCCTTTATTTGACAAAAGGATTTATGAACCATACTTCTCATGTTGCCCTTATGATATTCATTTGGACCAAAAACATTGAAATACTTAAGCCCAGCAATCTTATCCAAGAATCCGTTTTCCAACGCCCAGAGGTCAAAAAGATGCTTTGATTCGCCGTAGAGATTGAGCGGTTTATATTTGTGAAGTAAAGAATGATCATCAGAAAAACCTTCTGTTCCATCACCATACGTTGCAGCACTTGAAGCATATATAAATCGTTTCTTTTTTTCAAGAGCCCAGATTGCAAGACGTTTTGTATATTCATAATTATTTCTCATGAGATAATCCCTGTCCTTTTCTGTTGTGTCACTGCACGCTCCCATATGGATTATCCCGTTCACACTATCATCAAATCTCCCCTTTTCAATTCCTTCAAGAAACGCATCCCTGCCAGCGTAATCTGTATATTGAAGATTGGTAAGATTTCTGTATCTATCTGAGTGTTCATCAATGTCCACGGCAAGGATATTGCTTTCACCACTTTTATTGAGTGACCACACCACAGCACTCCCAATAAACCCTCCAGCGCCGGTAACAACGATCACAGTGCCCCACCCTTCATAACCAAATACCCAAAATTCCTAAATTCTGATTTTGTGCCTGCGTTCTTTCTCTTACGCAAAAACTCTGCCAATAAATAACTATTAATGCTCTCTCCTCCTGAGTCTTGACAGAGAAGGGTAAACATTCTGTTCAGCAAGATAGCGTGTGACATACTGACCACAATTACTCCCTATCTTGTTTTCATCGAGTTCGCCGATACTGAGAATGACTTCGAATCCCCTGTTTTGAAAACTCTCCACGAGTTCCTGGGCTGTTCTATCTTCTGAACAAAAAAGCGATTCAAGGTTGTTTTGCAAAACGGCGCAGGTGGGATTCAACGGCGTTAATTTTACAATAAATACTTCAGGATCGAAATGGTCGGCAACTACATCAGCATCAACAGGAAAATATTTCGCAACAGCAAAATTAATAGCAATCTTTCTTTCGCCCTCCCGATAGAACCTCTTTCCGTACTGCGCAATGCGATCGAAACCCCACTTTTCCACAGGCATAAGAAAGTCCCTCTTCAGAATATCAGTCGAGTGTACTGAAAATTGCAATTGAAAGCGCCCGCCTGAAAATAACTCGTTCTTGACTTCAATGAGTTCATCAAAAAATCCTTCTGTTCCATCAGGTGCAATCGTCGAAATGCAGGGCATAAGCCCGGGGGCATTGTACATAACCGGCAATTTTCGCAAGACAGCAAGCACATCCCTGTTAAATGAGGGTTCACCCATCCTTGCAAATTGAATCTTGAATTTCAGAATAGGCACACTCCGTTCCGGGAACCGCCTTGTTACCAGATAATCGATCTGAGCAAGCATTTCAGAAGCCATTACTCTTCCTCTGTATTGACCTGATGCATCACACATTTTACATTGTACCGGACATCCATACAGGGTTGAAATAATGAGAACCCACTTCTCATCCCGTGGAACAGGTGGCTGAACCGATTCAACAAACTCAAGAACTTCACCACTATCCATCCTGCCAAGATATACCCTGGCAAGTTCTTCATTTCCAAATACATTTATAATTTCCATTATCTTCCCTTTGCCTCTTTGTGTATTTCCATAGCTGTGCGTAAACCATCTCCAACGGCAATTCCCACCTGTCTATGCAGCCCTCCTACAACATCACCAATGAAGTAAAGATTCCGCACCACAGTTACATCCTTAAAAACCGACACCAGTTTTTCTGAAAGAAAGCTCACACTCGGTTCTCTGCCAATTGCAAAAAGAACGTAATCGACACAAATACAAGAATCTCCGTTAGCGTTAATCTTCAACCTCAATTTACCATTACTCTTTTCTATTGCTTCAATAGAAGTGTTAGAAATTATACTGATCCTCGAATTTTTCTCTGCCCTTTTATAGAGAAGCGGAAGACAGGAAGATGTAGTCTTTCTTATCAGGATACTGATGCTATTATTTGATGAAAGCCCCAAAGCATAATCGAACGCTGCATCACCACCTCCGACTATTGCAATATCTTTTTCCTTTATTGTTCTCAAGGATCTAACATCGTAAAACATATTCTTCGCAGCATCTTTTGTATACATATTCATCTTTTTGGGCTTGGTACCTGATGCAACAACCACAATCTCCGTTTCAATCGTATCCTGATTGGTATCTACTAAAAAAGCCGCATTACACGTATCGAGTTTACATACTTCCATCGAATGAACCTTGATAGAATATTCCTCGAGCTGCTTTTTGAAATAGGTAACGAGCTTAGTCCCCGATATGCCACCGGGGAATCCAGGGTAGTTTTCCACGCAATTTGCTTGTAGCAGAAGCCCGCCAACACTATTTTTTTCTACAAGAAAAGATTCAATTCCGAATCGCTTGAGCTGTATGGCACAGGAAATCCCCGACGGTCCTGTGCCTATGATTATAATGCGTTGTTTCTTCATATACTATGCGTGGTATAGTATGAAATAATGAAATTAAAGTCAAGGAAAATATAACGAACGTTTTTTTCGTTCATCTTCTATGGTCAAGGAATATAGCATCCAATTTACTCAGAATACTATTGACATCATTCTCGTTTTCTTGTATAACGGACGAAAAGGAGGCATTATGGTATCAACGCTGTATGCAATGGGAGAGGGAGCGCAAAAGGGGCAGCAAAACCCTTTTACGATGGTCATCTTTATTGTTATGATCATTGGCATCCTTTATTTTCTTCTCTTCCTCCCACAGAAAAAGCAAGAACAGAAAAGAAAACAAATGATAGCAGATCTCAAAAGGGGCGATAACATTGTTACATCCGGTGGAATCTACGGTTCCATAAGCCGGATAAAGGATGACACGGTAATTGTAAAGATTGCAGAGAAAACAGAAATAACGATAAAGAGAAACTCCGTTTCAAAAGTGGAAGACAGAAAATGAAGATTGTCTATTGGGGTAGCTCTGCTGCTTCAGCGGATATTGCCCGTTCACTTATTGATGGTGGCTGTAATCTTATTCTCTTCATAACCCGCCCGGATAAAGAGAAAGGCAGAGGAAGGAAGCAGCTTCCAACCCCTGTGAAAAATGTAGCCTGTGAGCAGTCCATTCCTGTTCTAACCCCTGACAATCCAAATTCGGAAGAAGTAATTCAGGAAATTTCACGCCTTGAACCTGATCTATTTTTTCTCTGTGCCTATGCAAAAATGCTGCGAAAAGATTTACTTGAAATACCTCCCCGGGGTGCCCTCAATCTTCACTTCTCTCTTCTCCCCCAACTGAGAGGAGCCGCTCCAATACAGAGAGCCATAATGAATGGATCCAAAACGACAGGAGTGACAACCTTCTTTATGAACGAATCCCTTGACACAGGTGATATCATACTGCAAAAAGAAACAGATATCACGGCATTCGAAACTGCTGGTGAACTCGAAGAAAGACTCGTTGCTCTGGGAAAGATTCTTGCAAAAGAAACAATCATCAATATTCAAAGCGGAAATTTTACTCGCAAGCAGCAGGACACATTAAAAAAAAGCTACGCGAGGAAGATACAGAAAGAGGAGAGAGCCATTGATTGGACTTCACCTGCCATTGAAATTGTGAGAAGAATAAATGGTCTATCGCCTGATCCAGGAAGCTTTACATACTTTAAAGGAAAAAGAATAATACTTCTGAAAGCAATGCTTGGTGAATCCAGCAAAGAAAAACCAACTACTATTATTCCTGGAAAGCAGATAACAGTTATTGCGGGAGATTCTGGCAGTGTTATCATCTCCCTGTTAAAACCTGAAGGAAAAAAGACCATGACAAGCAAAGATTTCATTAATGGCTTCAGGATTAAAAGTGGCGATACCTTTCACCCTTACCCCCTGTAATAGGAAAATGTTTCTTACATAATGGTATTACACAGGGTTACCCCGTGCACAGTTCTCAAACCGCAAGAATCCTTGACAATGCAACAATCCCTGCTGTCTCAGTTCTTAATTTCGTCGTGCCAAGTGTTACCGGTACAAAACCCCTATCAACAGCAGCTTTGATCTCCCCTTCTTCAAAACCTCCTTCCGGTCCAATAACTGCAAGTATCTTTGTTACCTTCTTCTTGCTCAGTATTTCTTCAATTACGCCTTCACGCTGTTTCTCGTAAGCAATAAATCGTACAGTGAATGAAATGCTCGTTTGCAGGAATTCCTCAAATGAAACAGTATCTGCAATGTTCGGCACAACAGAACGCTCCGCCTGTTTCACCGCAGCAATTGCGACCCTCTTCCACCGGCTCATTCTAAAGGAGCCGGGAACCACCACACTTCGTTTGGTGATTACAGGGATAATTTCGCTCACACCAAGCTCTGTTGCTTTCTCGACAAACCACTCCATTCTCTTTGCTTTCGGAGGGGCAATAGCAATTGCAACATAGATGCCCGATTCATTACTCTTTCTTGTGATCTTTGCAATTCGTGCAGCAATGTATGTGGACTTCACTTCGGATATGCAAGCATGGTATTCATCACCATCACCTGAAATGAGCACAATGGAATCACCTGGATGTGCACGTAATACATTCTTGATGTGCTTGAACTCACTTCCTTTGAT
The DNA here is from genome assembly GCA_965369615.1 of uncultured bacterium. Taxonomy (GTDB): domain Bacteria; phylum Hydrothermota; class E44-bin80; order E44-bin80; family E44-bin80; genus SOKD01. Next base: position 6,638 of record CBDUQV010000045.1, read on the forward strand.
GATTATCTTGTTGCCATCTATGTCTTTTTTCTTTATAAAGAAATAACCCACTTTGTAATGATACCGAATAGAAAATCCCTAATACTGTATAATTGGTATGTCTTATTTATTCTTCGGAGGATCAGCAGCTATCTCATCAAGGCGTCTTAAGAGCTCCCTCTCCTCTGAACCAACCTTTTTGGGTGTCCATATCTTCACCTCAACGTATTCGTCCCCTTTCCCTGAATGATTAAGGTATGGGAGACCCTGCCCCCTTAATCGAAAAATCTTACCGGACACGGTTCCCGATGGAATCTTCAATGATACTTTTCCGTTGAGTGTTGGAACCTGCATCTTACCACCGAGAACAGCTATTGTGTAAGAAATATTGACCCTGTATACTAACTCAGGACCATGTCGCTCAAATTGTGGGTGTTCCTTTTCTTCAATCACCACTATCAAATCACCCTTTGGTCCATTGTATGGACCTGCATGTCCCTCTCCTCTCAATGGGATGTAATTTCCTTCACCAACACCAAGAGGTATTTTAACAGAAATAATCGATGTTTTTTTTCTTCTTCCTGTTCCCCCACATTTTTTGCAGGGATTTTTCACGATCTTTCCAGTTCCACCACATCGTCCACAGGTTGTTATCGCTTGAACCATGCCACCAAAAAGCCCTCGCGAAGTTCTTGCAACCTGCCCCCTTCCATTACACTCCGGACAACTCACAACATCGCTTCCCTTCCTTGCTCCCGAACCCTTACAGCTCGAGCATCTATCATATCTATTGACTTTTATCTTTTTCGTAACACCGGTGGCAATGTCCTCCAGGGAAAGTTTTAGGTTTACACGAATATCCCCTCCCCGTATGGCGCGACTCCGTGATGGCTGTCTGAAACCGGTACGGGCTCCCCCACCAAAAAGATCAAATATGGTTCCTCCACCTAAACCACCAAATAAACCCTGAAAAATATCACTGAGATCCTCGTAATGACTAAAATCACGACGCATATCGAACCCACCGCGACCAAAAGTCCCTTCTACACCAGCATGGCCGTAATGATCGTAGGTAGCCCGTTTGTCTTTATCCATAAGAACTTCATAGGCTTCGGAAATCTCCTTAAATTTCTCCGACGCCTGCTCCTTGTTATCGGGATTTGCATCAGGGTGATATTTCTTCGCGAGGTTCCGATAAGCCTTTTTTATCTGGTCACCGGAAGCATCCTTCGGGGCACCAAGAACTTCATAGTAATCTCTTTTTGCCACAAGAACTCAGTCCTTTTCCTGCTCCTGGTCCTTTTCCTGCTCCTGGTCCTTTTCTTCATCATCAATAATTTCGTAATCCGCATCCACAGCATCAGAACTTCGAGATTCCTGTTGAGGTTCTTCTGCTGGATCGGACTCTGGTTCAGGACCTGGCTGAGCTTCTTCCTGAGATTGTGCAGCAGCCTGTTGATAAATTTTTTCTGATAAAGTGTAGGATGCAGTCTGGAGTGTCTCTGTTCTTTTCTGAATCTCTGCTTTATCTTTGGATCGTATTACCTTTTTCAATTCTTCAATATTTTTTTCAATATCCTGTTTCTCGGAATCAGAAAGCTTGTCACCATAGTCTCTCAGGCTCTTCTCTGTTGAGTAGATGAGTGCATCGCCAGTGTTTCTCACCTCAATGAGTTCAGCCTTCTCTCTATCTTCTGATTCATGTTCTTTTGCTGCTTTTACCATTTTATCGACTTCCTCATCATTGAGACCACCAGAAGCTGTAATACGAATCTTCTGTTCCTTTCCGGTACCCATATCCTTGGCTGAAACGTGGAGAATTCCATCTGCATCAATATCAAAAGCAACCTCGATCTGAGGAACATTACGGGGAGCAGGTGGAATACCCACCAGTTCAAACTTGCCAAGCGTTCTGTTATCAACAGCCATCTTTCTCTCACCCTGCAAAACATGTATGGTAACTGCAGGTTGATTGTCAGCGGCAGTGGTGAATATTTGACTCTTCTTGGTTGGAATTGTCGTATTCCTTTCTATAATTTGAGTCAGCATTCCTCCAAGGGTTTCTATTCCAAGCGTAAGGGGTGTTACATCAAGCAGAAGAACATCCTTAACCTCACCGCTGAGAACAGCACCCTGTATTGCCGCACCCATGGCAACAACCTCATCCGGGTTAATACCTTTATGGGGTTCTTTACCAAAGAGCTCTTTTACCACCTCCTGCACCTTTGGCATTCTTGTCATGCCGCCAACAAGAATAACTTCATTAATATCCTTTGCTGTTACTTTTGCATCATTAAGAGCCTGTTTGACAGGGAGTTTCGTTCTGTCAATTAAATCTTCAACAAGACTCTCAAGTTTAGCCCTTGTTAATTTCATATCAAGATGTTTTGGTCCTTGACTATCTGAAGTTATGAAAGGAAGGTTTATAGATGTTTCCAGTGTTGTCGAAAGCTCGATCTTTGCTTTTTCAGCACCCTCGCGCAAACGCTGCAATGCTCTTTTATCGTTTCTTAAATCAATACCATTATCCTTTCTAAACTCATCGGCAATCCAATCAACGATCCTCAGGTCAAAATCATCTCCTCCAAGGTTTGTATCACCACTGGTTGCTTTAACTTCAAAAACACCATCACCTATCTCAAGAATTGATATATCAAATGTTCCTCCACCAAGGTCAAAAACAGCTATCTTTTCATTCTTCTTCTTCTCTAATCCATATGCAAGGGAAGCTGCAGTTGGTTCATTGATAATCCTCATAACTTCCAATCCTGCAATCTTCCCGGAATCCTTTGTTGCCTTTCGTTGTGAATCATTGAAGTATGCTGGAACAGTAATAACTGCTTTTGTGACTTCGCCACCAAGATACTCCTCTGCTGCTCGCTTCAAGTACCTCAACAACATTGCTGAAATTTCAGGCGGTGAATACTGCTTTCCAGCCATTTCAACGCGAATATCTCCACTGGATGAGTCAAGTATACTGTACGAGACCTTTTTCATGTCTAGACTTACTTCGTTGTACCGTCTTCCCATGAAGCGCTTAATTGAATAAATTGAATTCTCAGGATTGGTAACCAGCTGCCTTTTCGCAATAATTCCCACAACTCTTTCTCCATTATCTTTTACTGCAACCACGGAGGGAGTTGTTCTGCCACCATCAGGATTCGGGATAACCGTTGGCTCACCACCTTCCATCACTGCGACACAGCAATTAGTTGTTCCGAGATCAATTCCTATCACTCTATCCTTCGCTGCCATTTTTATCATCCTCCTTTTTCTCCTCATCTTGTTTTGCAACAGTAACCCTTGCCGGACGTATAATCTTATTCTTCAATATGTATCCCTTTTCTATTTCATCGATTATGGTCGACGGCTTATGTTCCTTGGTTTCAATAGCAAGGTAGGCTTCATGCTTGTATGGATCAAATATTTCACCAATGCTGTTAAATGGTTGTACACCTTCCTTCTCAAGAATACCTTCTAATTGCTTGAGTATAAGCCTCACACCATCCACAATTTTTTCCACATTATCCGTATTTTCACCCGCATTGATAGCCCTTCCAAAATTATCAATTACTGGCAGGATACTCACAATTAACCTTTCATTGGCGTATTTTATTATCTCTTCTTTGTCTTTCATCATCCTTTTTCGTTGATTATCCATGTCAGCAAGAGCGCGTATGTACTTATCAGCATAGTCCTTTATCTGTTCATGAGCTTTTTCCAGTTCCATTTGCATCTCTTCTATCAGCTCATCCTTTCTTTTGTTCTCGTCTTTCTCTTCCTCTTCTCTGTGTTCTTTTTCGATCAACATTCCTCCCTGGATCATTTTCGAATTGTTAAAAATATAATAAAAAAATGGCGTTTTGTCAAGCCACTTTCGAGTTTTTAAGGATTTTGTTTATTAATATCCTAAATGTTTGCCAGAAAACAGCAATTCTCCCACTCGAACCGTAATATTTCGTATCGATACGGTGAGTAATCTAATGTCGCTTACTTTAGGAAGCAGAAAAACAGTATATATTCCCTCTTTAACTCTTTCAATATAAAGAAGATAATAATCGTAAACAAGTGTAATCTCTCTTAGTTTGGTTTTCTGGCTGTCAGAGAAATGCATCAGAAATTTGAGAAAGGTATTGATTTCCTTTTCAGAAAACCGCGTTTCCTTTTTGAGGATAATATTCGTAAAAATCCCTCCCTCAATGATTCCACAGAAAAGCAAATTGGGTAAGCTTTCGATTATGCGCCACAATTTTTCCTTCTCTTTTTCTCTCTCGATAATACTTATTGTCAACAGACCTTCCTTTAACTCAAGAATGTTGTCCATTGCCTTATCGCCTTTTATATCATCAAAACGCGCCCTCTGGAATTCCCCGTTTCTATAAGAAAACGAAGCGTAGTGCTTGCCTGAGATGATAATGAAATTCCCACTCAGTTTTCTATTCGCTATCTGTTTGACTCTCTCTCTCAAGTCTATGTTCTTTAAATCAACGGTAACTTTCATTTAATTTACAAAGCTAAGTATTCGTTTCCATCTAATTTTCTCCCCTATTCGGAAAAATGGTATATCCCGTTCCCATGACCAATAAAGGATCAGTGGTTTCCCAAGCACAGAACCACTATCAAGAGGACCCCAGAATCGGGAGTCATCAGAATTGTCCCTGTTATCTCCCATAACAAATATATAACCCTTCGGAACAACAATGGGTCCAAAGTTGTCCCTGCAATATCCTCCCACGAACCGGAACTCCCCGTTCTGCCAATCCTGTTGATACGCTGTGTTATGAGTCCCTTGCAGAGGAGGAAAATTGCGTAGATCTTTGTGAACCGCATGGGATTCAAAGATCCTATTGCTATTGAGATACACGTTCTTTGCCCTGACTTCGACCGTATCACCGCCAACCGCAACGCATCGCTTTACAAAGTATTTTTTAGTATATGGTGAAATGAATATCACAATTTCCCCACGTTGTGGTTCTCTAAATTCGAGAATGTTTTTTTGGGTAAAAGGTATGTGAATACCATATACCATTTTATTGACAAGGAGAAAATCGCCTATGAGCAGTGTATCCTCCATGGAGCCGGAAGGAATTTTAAACGCCTGAATAAAGAATGTTCTGATTATCATGGCAATGACGAATGCCCAGATTACCGATTCAACCCAATCCCTGAATTTGGATTTTTGCTTCAGTATTTTCACT
>CBDUQV010000046.1:0-11669 GCA_965369615.1 uncultured bacterium
AGAATTATACGAGGAGATATACTAACTATGACGACGATAGCTGCATCAGGTCATCCTGGAGGACCCATGTCTTCAGCAGAGATCTATATCGTTGTGTACAGTCTGGCAAATATACACCCTTCAAAAATAAACGATCCTTTGCGCGACAGAATTGTCGTAAGCCATGGTCATACATCAGCCGGATGTTATGCTATACTTGGAAGACTGGGATTTTTCAATATTGAAGATGTATTAATCCACTTCAGAAAATGTGGTTCAATATTCGAAGGACATATTGAGAGAGAAATTCCCGGTTGTGAATGGACAACAGGAAATCTGGGACAGGGACTTTCTGTTGGTTGCGGATTTGCCTTAGCATCAAAAATTAATGATGAGAGTTTCAACGTATTCATTCTCATGAGTGATGCCGAACAAGCAAAAGGGCAGGTGGGAGAAGCAAGAAGATTTGCAAGACAATTTGAATTGAATAACATAACCTGTGTCATTGACTACAATGAAATTCAAATAAGCGGCTCTGTGCACGATGTAATGCATGTTAACATCAAGAGCAACTATGAATCAGATGGGTGGAAAGTACTTGAAGTTGATGGGCATAATGTCGAAGAAATATACAGTGCAATACACAAGAGCATCAATGATACCTCTTTGCCCTATGCAATACTATGCCACACAACCATAGGAAAAGGCGTTTCGTTCATGGAAGAAGCGAAAGAACATTATCATGGCAGCCCATTAAAACCTGAAGAATATGCTAAAGCAATTGAGGAATTGGGTATCGAAAACAGAATTGATGAGTACAGAAAGGAAAGGGATGTAGCATCTCCAGAAACCTCGCATGCGGAATTCCGCAGAACGCCGAATATTGAAACGGGCAAGCCGTTCAACTATAAGGTAAATGATGCGTTAGGAAATAGAGATGCATTTGGTAAATCCCTTGAAGATATTGCCACAATCAATAAGAAAAGAGAAGCAGCAAATCCAATCGTCGTCCTCGATTGTGACCTAAAGGAATCAGTAAGAACACACTTTTTTGAAAAGGTTTCGCCTTCCTGTTTCATTGAAGCAGGTGTCCAGGAACACAATGCTGCTACTATTGCTGGTGTTCTTTCAATTGAAGGGATCCTAACGTTCTTTGCAGACTTCGGTGTTTTTGGAATCGATGAAGTGTATAATCAACAGCGGTTGAACGCCATAAACCATACAAACTTGAAAACGGTGCTTACTCATTCAGGCATCAACGTTGGAGAGGATGGAAAGACACATCACTGCATCGACTTTTTGGGACTTGCGAGAAATCTACCTGGATTTAAAGTTATCATTCCTGCGGACCCAAACCAAACGGATCGCGTAATACGATTTATTTCAAAGGAAAACAATAATTTTCTCATCGTTACCGGAAGAACAAAGAACCCGGTAATCACGAATTCAAGCAATCAGCCAATCTTCGGGTCCGGCTATGAATTCGCCTATGGAAAAATCGATATCGTGCGCGAAGGTGACAAAGGTGTTGTCATGACATTCGGAGGAACACTCACTATAGCAATAGAGGTATGGGAACAATTACTGGATGAAGGGGTTCATGTCGCTATCTGGAATGTATCCTGTCCTCTCGCATTAACAAAGGAAGATGTTGAGAAAGCAATATTCACCGGTCCTGTGTTCACGTTTGAGGACCACCTGGTTTATTCAGGTCTTGGAACAATTGTTGGAAACCTAATTGCGGAATCAGGAATGGGAACCATCTTTCACAAGATCGGAGTCACTGACTTTGCACCATCGGGCTCGATGCAGGAATTATACTGCGCAATGGGTCTGGACAGCATGTCAGTAAAAAGAAGCATAAAAAAGATAATTCAGGGCTGAAACGGTACAATAAACCGGTGTGGACATACATGAAACACTTTATTATCGATGGTTATAATGCTCTCTTTACAATCAAGCCCTTCCTCAGGAAACAATACCAATCAAGAGAAGGGTTTGTCCAGTACTTAAGGATTGCGAAACCTTTCGGAAGCGTGAGAAACAGAGTTACCGTTGTTTTCGATGGACGAGATAATGCACTCTACAGGCAAAAGCATTCCTCGGTACCGGTAAGTGTCCTTTATTCAGACAACAAGGAAGCGGATGAAATAATTATCCGCATGGTAAAAAATGCAAAGCGGAGTTCCGAAATCATTGTTGTAAGCGACGACAGAGAGATTAAGGAAATGGTTTCCATGATGGGTGCGGAAACGCTCCCCGTTAAGGAGTTCTTTAAGTCACTTACTCAGAAGAAAAAAAGACATGAAGAGGAAAAACCCGATCCAACAAGTAAGGCAGGGAAAGAGATTACTGAAGAAATGAAGAAAGTATGGGAAGTGGAAGAAAACGAAACAGACAACAGGTGAATCTACCAGTAAAACCAACGCAGAAGATACGCTAAGAGAACAATAAATATTACTGTAACAAGGTTAATATTGAGTGTCAGCCCAAAAGTTAGGTTGATAATCGCAAGATTCAACGTAAATGTGGGAATTCCAACCGAGAGTGCTTTGAGGAAGACAGTTTTTACAGCACCCTGAGGAAGAATAATGCCGAGAACATGACCAATTCCACTACCGACAATTGCACCAAGGATGATGATAAAAACAAAAATCCAAGGGTTTTTCCGTCGTAATGGCATGTTTTCTTATAGCAAATAACATTCGTAATGTCAATATTTTTTTGCTCTGTCCGTTTTTTGGCATCCATATACTCAGAAGTAACTTGACTTTTCCTTTCAATGGCTCTATATAACTTATTGTGGCTCTGATTAAAAAAATGCGGGAAATAATATGCCAAATGTAACATTTTTTATCTCAGGCTTTATCCTGGGAGCAGCCATTTTCCTCATCTTCTACTGGTTGAGAAGAAAGGAAGCGAAAGCTATAACAAATGAACTCCTTTCTCAGAGTGAATCACAGAAAACTCGGGAGACCGAACTCCTCCTGAGCCGGATTAAGGAAACATTCGGAAAACTTTCGTTTGATGCTTTAAGAAGTAACACCGAAGAATTTTTGAAACTTGCCCACGAAACACTCTCCAGAGAAACAGAAAAAGGAGAAATGGAACTCGAAGGAAAAAAGAAACTCATCGACCAGACGCTCAATGAAATGAAGGAGAAATTGCAGTATGTTCAGAACATTGTAACAGATCTTGAGAAAGATAGAGAGAAAAAATTCGGGGAATTGAGTAATCAACTGAAAGTTACTGCAGAGCAAACCGGAAAGCTGCAGGAAACTACCAGTCAGTTGAGAAAGGCACTGGCAAGTACGAAAACACGCGGGCAATGGGGAGAACGAATGGCTGAAGATGTTTTAAGATTGGCGGGTTTTGTCGAAGGCATAAACTATTACAAACAAAAAACATTAGAATCAGCAGGAACGCGCCCTGACTACACGTTTCTTCTTCCACAGGATCTGAAAGTGAATATGGATGTTAAGTTTCCTCTCGATAACTACCTCCGTTACCTTGAAGAAGAAGGGGAAACGGAAAAGAATAGGTTCAAAAACCAATTCCTGAAGGATGTGAAAGAGAGAATAAAAGAAGTAACAACACGGGAATACATTAATCCGCAAGACAAAACCGTGGACTATGTGATCGTTTTCATACCGAACGAACAGGTTTATGCATTTATCAATGAGTGTGATACCACGATATTGGATGAAGCCTTAAGGAGCAAGGTGGTCCTCTGTTCTCCCATAACGCTCTATGCGGTACTGGCAATTATAAGACAGGCAGTGGATAGTTTTAATTTGGGAAAAACCGCAGCTGAAATACTCTCATTACTTGGAGCTTTCAATAAACAATGGATTTTATTCCAGAATGCTCTCGAAAAGATGGGTAAGAAAATTGACGAGGCACAGAAGGAGTACTATACATTAACGACAACACGCACCAATCAACTGGAGCGTCCCTTGCGAAAAATTGAAGAGTTGAGAAAACAAAAGGGCATTTCTCCAGATCAAGCACTTACAAATGATGCTGAAATACTCTCTGACAGCACAGAAGAATTACTCTAATCCGATAAACCATCTCTCTTTCTTCTTTACCGGGTGCAGTCTAATCCACAGATCATCCGGCAGGTACACTTTCACATTGCAATATTCACAGGGAACAAGTCTTTTGGTTCCATCTACGGTCAATGCAGCACCACATTTCGGACATGAAAAAACGATAGGTCCAGATACAGCAGGAGTTTCTTCTCCGGTCTTCGATTGCAGGTCTGCATTAACAAGGAGTTTGATAGAGGGACAAAGTTTTCTGAACCAGTCGGGAGAAGGTAAAGCGGTTATTGGAGCATTACAGTTTGGACAATTCCAAGTTACCATCGTATCTATGTTAGGATCCACAGCAACATCCTTTTTACAGTTACTACACCGTGCATGTAAACGCCCATACATGAGCGTTGTCTTGAACGTCCCGAAAATGCTCGAATTGCTTCCCTCCCCTTCTTTATACTCATTCTTTATTTCGCCTACCATGTCTTCAAAAATACCTTTCCAGTAATCATGCGGAATTGTAATGTCTGATTGACAGTGGTTGCAATGCACCATTTCCAATGGACCATTGAGTGGTATAGGATGGTCGCACTTTGGGCAACTGATACTTATCTCGATAGCACCGAATATCATTTTATACTCCTTTCCTGTAAACTGGATATGTAACCTGAATGTGCCATATTGTCAATACAAATTTCAGTGACGAATTACAAAAAATGTGTAGTTCTCATTTTCTACTTGACAAATAAACGTTTTTGTATTATAATTATTATAAATTAAGAATGAGTATTACTTTTTACATTGAAAGGAGGGTTTTATGGCATCAATGAAAGGAACACAGACTGAGAAGAACTTGCTGACCGCATTCGCCGGCGAATCTCAGGCTCGGAACAGGTACACCTTTTTTGCCTCAAAAGCGAGAAAAGAAGGATACCAGCAGATCATGGGAATATTTCTTGAAACTGCAGATAATGAAAAAGAGCATGCAAAACGATTTTTCAAGTTTCTCGAGGGTGGAGATGTAGAAATCAATGCTGCTTTTCCTGCAGGAGTTATCGGATCCACAGCGGAGAACCTGAAGGAAGCTGCTGCTGGTGAGAACGCCGAGCATACTACCATATATCCTGAATTCGCCAATATTGCCGAGAAGGAAGGTTTCCCTGAAGTTGCGGCACAATTCAGATCAATTGCTAAAGTGGAGACAGCTCACGAGAAACGATATCTCAAGCTCATTGAAAACATTGAGAAAGACATGGTTTTTAAGAGAGAAAAACCGGCAAAATGGAAATGCAGAAATTGCGGCTATATCCACGAGGGAAATGAAGCACCAGAAATCTGCCCGAGCTGTCAGCATCCAAAGGCTTATTTTGAGCTCTTCTGCGAAACATACTAAACACATCACGGATTAAGCGAAAACTTCACATAAGGGTGAAACCACAATTTACATCAGTGGTTCACCCTTTTTGATTGCCCATTCGGTAGACGCCTTCTTCAAAAAAGTACACCCGTCTAAAGACTGAATTTTCTTGACAAAGAGACGCTTTTATTCTATCATACAGCACAATGAGAGAACAAAACAACGGTTTTAAGAGCGGTTTTGCGGCAATAATTGGAAAACCAAACGTTGGTAAATCAACACTTCTTAATACACTTCTTTCCACAAAAATGTCTGCAGTAACGCATAAACCACAAACAACAAGAAAACGTATTCCAGCTATCTACAACGATTCTGATTCCCAGATCATCTTTCTCGATACCCCCGGACTCTTCGAGCCAAATTATGAACTTCAGAAAATAATGGTCAAGATAGCAAAGCAGACTATCGGAGAAGCAGATATCATCCTGTACTTGATCGATGTCGAGCAAATAGCTCTTGATGAGTATGTGCTTGAAACACTTAGAAGGGCAAATAAACCAATATTTCTCATTATTAACAAGATTGATGCCATTGATAAAAAATCCCTATTGCCCATTATTGATAATGCACAAAAAAAATTTTCCTTCAGAGAAATAATCCCCGTCTCGGCTCTCAAAGCAATCAACACAGACGCCATTATCTCATCAATTAAGGAATACCTCTCTTTCAGCCCACCATTATTTCCACAGGATACCATTTCGTCCCTTCCAGAACGATTCTTTGTTTCCGATGCAATACGAGAACAGGTGTTTCTTCAGTACGCGAAGGAAATTCCATACTGTACCGCAGTTTACATTGATGAATTCCGGGAAGCCAATGGTGAAAAAAAGGACTACATACGGGCTATCATCCTGGTGGAGAGGGACAGTCAAAAAAGAATACTCATTGGAAAAAAAGGTGAAGCAATCAAGAAACTGGGAATGGCTGCCCGAAAAAATATCGAGCAGTTTCTTGATAGACCTGTCTTTCTTGAACTTTTTGTGAAAACAAAAAAGAAATGGAGAGAGAACGTAACAATACTCAGGAGCATTGGTTACTTTTAAGAATGAACCACAAACAAACCCGGATACAGAATATGGAAGGAATAAAACGGAGAAGAGATAGTATTCAGAATATTTTCTTTTTCTTTTTAATGGCACTTCCTGTCTTTTACACGCTTCCTTCTATCTTCAACAAAAGAAAAAAAGCAGGAAAACCATCAAGAATGCAGCTTCTCAGAAAACACACATTAGCAGGATAGGGAAAGGCAGTAAATGGTAATAAGTAAATAGTAAATAGCAACAGCAAAAGACGGAAGCAAAGAGCATAGAGCAACACCAATAAACGGCAAAAGATGACAGCAAAGAGCAAGGAGAAAATAATTAACAAAATACAAATCACAAATGACAAACAAATTACAAATAACAAATAAGCAGGGGATGGCATAATGGCGGATAAAAAAAATACTGGATTGGGATGCATCCAGATAGCAATACTCGTTCTCGGGGGGGTCTTTGCTCTTATTTTCCTATTTTTCGGTGTTCTCTTTATCTGGTCGGCTGGTGCTCCCGGAGCTGAAAGCGGGTCCCGTCTTATGACAGGAGTGATCCTAATTCTCATAGGACTCTTCTTTATCGGCGTAACTATTGGCTTCTCCATCTTCATTTACAGACGATTACACCCCATAGAGAAAAAAGTTGAGATTACTCAGAAAATTGATCTGTCAGGCGATGTACGGATCGAAGAGATGAAATGCAAAAAATGTGGTGCGCGACTCAGTAAAGATAGTGTGGAAATGCGAGAGGGGGCAATTTTTATTTCTTGCCCATACTGCGGTTCAGACTATGAAGTCGAGGAGGCGCCTAAATGGTAAAGAAAACCGCAATGTTCCTTTTCATTCTTTCCATTGTCGCAATACCGATTGTGGCTCAGGATTACAGTTTTACCGTTGATAAAAACTACTCTGCTCTTTATATCAACAGTGATGGAACATGTACTGTCAGTTATGAAATCCAGTTTACCTGTGATGAGAATGCGCACATAATAGATGTCGTTGATATTGGAATGCCAAACGAATGGTACAAGCTGAAAACAGCATCCGCTTCAATTGATGGACATACACTCAAAAAAATCCGCCATTCCGAGTATGTTCACCCGGGGGTTGAAGTTCACCTTGGCGCTTATGAAATAGTACCTGGAGAAACAGGAACATTACTCTTCTCAATTACTGTTACGAATATGATATTTCCGGATTCCGAAGATGAAGAGTATGTAGCTGTTGTCTTTTCCCCAACCTGGTATGGAAGTCAATTCTCGCATGGGACAACTGACCATGCATGCTACATTATTTTCCCTCCCGGTGTCAAACCGGAAGAACCTAAATATCATGAGAAAAAATTCTCTGAAGCCGCGGTTGATTCCGCTGGTCGCGCATGGTATCTGTTTTCTCTCCCACATGCTTCTCCTTCGAAACAGTATACTTATGGTGTATCATTCCCCAGAGAATACATCCCTGACAACGCAATTATAACCAGTACCCCAAAGAAATTCTCTATTGGGAGAGTTATTGCCTCTTTCTTCACCGGACTCATCAGCCTTGTAGTAGGCTCATGCCCCTGTATTATCATTGGGTTTCTCATCTTCATCGCCATTACAGGAGCAATTAGTAGTTCGAAACGAAAAATGAAATATCTTCCGCCAGCTCTGTCCGTGGAAGGAGTCGGAATTAAAAGAGGGCTTACTGCTGTTGAATCTTCCATCCTTTTGGAACTCCCCCTCAACAAGGTGGCAACCATGATACTTTTCGGGCTTATCAAGAAACGGATTATAAAAGTTAAGAAACAGGACCCCTTAACTCTCGAAATCACGGAAGGAGATAAACAGAAACTCTATGATTATGAAAAAGACTTCATGAAAGCAATAGACGAAAAAGGAAAACTTTTTCAGAAAAAATTGAAATCAACTCTGGTGAATCTCATAAAGACGGTGAACAAAAAAACCAAAGGCTTCTCACGAAAGAAAACACGACAGTACTACCGGGGAATACTGAACAGGGCATGGGTAGAAATACGAGCAGCAAACACCCCTGAACTAAAATCGAAAACGTTCGACAAGAATCTCGAATGGCTCCTCATGGATGATAACTACAAAAGTAAAATGGGTGAAACATTCAGTGGCACAAACATTATTGCTCCCCTCTGGTGGGGACATTATCAGCCGGCGTATGCACGATCTGCAGCTGGTATTGCCCCAACAGGCATGAAAGCACCATCGGTATCAATGCCAACACTTCCTGGAGCACAATTTGCAAATTCAATGGTCAGCGGCATTGAAGGTTTTGCCAACAAGATTGTCAGCAACATTACCGGTTTCCAAACCTCGATAACGAGCGCAACAAATCCAGTCCCTGTCAGTTCGCGCTCGGGAGGATGGTCTTCAAGTGGCGGCGGTTGTGCATGCGCGTGTGCATGCGCTGGTTGCGCCTGCGCCTGCGCTGGTGGAGGAAGATAAAAAAATGCTCTTTAAGAAAGCACACTCTTCAGGCAACACACGTCTCTTCCACAAAAGAGGTGCACGGGGAAGGTTCCAGGGATACCGTCTTCATCTGCGGGAAAACCCTGATGGAACCGGTCTTCTCATTATAAATGCTTCGCGCGTTCTCCACCTGAATAAAACCGCAACGGAATTTTCTAAATACATTATCGAAGATAAGGATGATGCGGATGCGGTGAAAACAATTTGTTCGCGTTATCGTGTAAAACAAAGCAATGCTGAAAATGATTTCAAAAATCTGAAAAGGAAAATTCTCGAAATTGCGCAGGCAGAGAAAACAAAACCAGAATTTTTCAATGATATGAACCTGATAGATGCTTTCAGTATTTCCCTCACGGCGCCGTATCGTTCAGATATCGTTCTCACCTACCAATGCAACAATGCATGCGACCACTGCTATGTGGAACGAACATTACCATTTGAGGAGATGGAGACAGATGGGTGGAAACAGGCTATAGGAAACCTCTGGGATGCGGGAATTCCACACATCACGTTTACCGGGGGAGAACCAACACTCCGGAAGGATCTTCCGGAATTGGTTGGATATGCAGAGGAAATCGGGCTCGTTACCGGTCTTATTACGAATGGTCGTCTGCTCACGAAAGAGCTTGTAAAAACACTGGCACATGCAGGTCTTGACCATGTTCAGGTCACGCTTGAATCACACAACGAAAAAACGCACAATAGCATGGTTCATGCTCCCGCATGGCGGGAAACCGTAGCAGGAATCAGAAACTGCCTGGATTCACCACTCTATGTGCTTACCAATACAACGCTCACAACGGACAATTGTGATGAAATCGCAGGTACTATCGAATTTTTAAAATCCCTTGGTTTACAGAGGTTTGCATACAATAGCATCATCTACTCGGGCAACGGATGCTCGGTCGGAACAGGAATCAGGGAAGAGCACTTGGCGCCGTATATCAAAACAATCAAGAGCAATGCCCTGCAGCACCAGATGGATTTTGTCTGGTACACACCCACACATTACTGTATTTTTGACCCCTGCCTTGAAGGAATCGGACTGAAACAGTGTACAGCAGCAAGGTATACTATTGCCATTGAGCCAAACGGCGATGTTATTCCCTGCCAGAGCTATTTTGAAACAATGGGTAACATCCTGATTGACCCCTGGGATAAGATATGGAACTCAGATAATGCGCTTTACCTGAGAAACAGGGAGTACATCGATGAAAAATGCATGGTTTGCCCGGATCTTAACCTCTGCGGAAATGGTTGTCCGCTCTACAACAAGACACATCAAAACCCAGTACTCTGTTCGAAAGGATAACGTATGCCTGAAACCATTGAAATCAGAGCCATTATGCCCAAACGAATACTATGGGATACGTTTACTATGCAAAATACATCGAGTATTTTGAAATGGGAAAAATCTCACCCATCCTCGATGAAATCAAAAAGAAACTGTTAACCCCTTAAATAAGGAGGTATCATGGTTCAAGCGTACGTTTTCATTAACACCAAAGCGGGAACAGCGAAGAATGTCATTGCAAAACTTCGCAAGAAAAAATTCGTCAAGAGTGGGCACCTGGTTACCGGACTCCACGATGCCATCATCTTCATACACGGCAAGAATATAAAGGATCTCGCCAAAAACATAACTGATAGCATTCATAAGATTCAGGGTATTCAAAAAACCGTGACCTGCGTTGTTGTTAACGGTAAATAAATAGTGCTTTCCCGTTGAGAAGAACAGATGTACCCAAAAGGAAGGTCTCTGTAAAATGGCACAGCGACCAGAGGAGTATTTACGTTTAATCTAAATATCAAGGAGGGTTGATGAAGAAAATTTTCACTCTTCTCACTATCGCTCTTGTAATTGCTACTTTTTCTTGCGCGCCAAAGACGATAAAATCGCATAAACAAGAGCTCAAACACCTCACAATTCTCTATATTAACGATTACCACGGGCATATCACACCGTTTAAGGCTCACTACAAAGATGATTTCACGGTCGGTGGGATGGCAAGAATTGCAACGATCGTGAAAGAAGTAAAACAGGAAAATGCGGACAACGGCATACCAACCATCTTCCTCTGTGCCGGAGATGTCCTGCAGGGAACCCCAATGAGCACCGTATTCAAAGGTGAACCCGACTTTCTTTGCCTGAACAAGATCGGCCTCAATGCTATGGTGCTTGGTAATCATGAATTCGACTACGGTCAGGAAAATTTGAATACGTTGAGGAAGCTGGCAAATTTTGCAGTCCTGGGAGCAAATGTCCTCTCGGAAAGGGGGCAGGCACCTATTGTGAGAACCTACTTCACCAAAAACATCAGGGGTATTCGCATTCATATCCTGGGACTGGTAACCGATGAAACACCCTTATCAACACATCCTAAGAACGTTAAAAGCCTGGTGTTCCGTGACCCCATTGCAACGGCACAGGAACTCCTCGGAAAACTTGATGCAGGAAATCTCACCATTGCTCTCACCCACCTTGGATACGAAATGGATAAGAAACTCGCTCAATCTACCACAGGTATTGACATTATTATCGGTGGACATTCCCACACCAAGATCGAAACCCCCGAGAAAATTAAGAACACGATAATCTGTCAGGCATTCGAGTACGGTGAATATGTGGGAAGACTCGATCTTGAATTTGAGGATGGCGTCATTGCACGATATGAAGGTATCTTAATACCTGTTTCAGAAGAGATCGAGGAGAATCCTGA
>CBDUQV010000047.1:0-11590 GCA_965369615.1 uncultured bacterium
TTCGTAATTACCCAACCCATCACAAAGTCTTATTCAGCCACTGATTAACACAGATGCACCACATCCGTAATTACCCAACCACCCTCCGAATCAAAATAACAGAGGCAGCCAAGAGGCTCCTTTTTACTCTATACTCTTTGCTATTTGCTTTTTACTGCCGTATTAGCCACAGAATGACACAGAACCACACAGATTTTTTCGATGTTTCGAAAAATGTAATTTGGAGTGCAACAACGGTGTTGTTGCGTCCATAAAGGTTAAGGTAGTCGCAGGCTTCAGCCTGCGTAAATGTAAGGCCGAGGTTTATCCTCGGCTTTATGCTTTATCCTTGTCTTATGGTGTTGGAATGCCCCCACAACCCCAACAATTTTTCCATTCAGCAATATTTTGAGGATGTAGAGAAAAAAAACTTGCCAAATAGTTTTTGAATATAACTTTCGGATTATTCTATCTTTGGTAATGATAGCTGCGTTTTTCATTCTGGCAATGGCTACAATAACTTTATCATGTAATTCCTCTATATCTTTGATCTTAGCCGTTGCTCGTAGAACTTCTATATTCAATGAACAAATCTCATACATAGGTGTTCTTTCTATATCATCTAAGATTTCAAGAAATCTGTTTTCTATTTCATACTTTTCTAAAACAGACATCACTTCTAAAAGAACGATCGCAGGAATAATAAGTAATGTTTTCCCTTCAATTCCTTCCGTAAAGGCTTTATTTGCTTTTAACGAAAGCTTCTTACTTTGTAGAAGCCGCCATATAAGGGCATGAGTATCAACAATGTAGTATTTCATTTATCTCAGTCCATTCTGTAATTCCATATTTTCTTTGCCTCTTCAATATCTTCATCAGTGATTTTAACATCTTTTAATAATCCATACAGAGGATCTTTTTTAATCTTCGTATTGGTAATACTGCCTTTCATCTTCCTTATCTCCTCAAGTATCAACTTTACCATCTTTTCCAGATTGTTTAGTTTCTTTAAGTTGTCAGTTTTTGTTGCTTGAGTCATATTTCTCACCCCCGTCTTTTATTTTATGACTTCTATATTAAAATTAAGTTTCTTTATTGTCAAGGCTTTTTCACAACCGAGCGGTCTATCTTACCAAAATCACCTTCCTTGTTATGCGGGTTCTATCCGCTTCAATGCGGATAAAATATATTGAACTTGCAACAGCCTTTCCTCTATTATTTTTCCCATCCCAGGTAAAGGTATGTCTTCCTTGAGCCAGTTTCCCTGAGTAAATAGTCTTTACTATCCGTCCAGAAACATCAAAGACAGTTATATCAACAGTTGTAGAATGTGGAAGACAAATTGAGAAGTGCGTTCTTGCTGAAAACGGTTCAGGGTAAGGTTTTCCTATACTTATTTTTTTAAGAGTCTCTTTCTCGATTTCACTCACCCCGGCTCCTACATCCTCGAGAGCCTTCTGCAGAAAAACTCTTGCATCAGCACCTTCGGTAAAGTAGAGTGGAAAACCAAGCACGACAAACGACTGGCTTCCTCCCATGGTGCGCACAGCGGTAACAAGACTGTCATAGAGGCTATCAGGTGAGGAAATGATTCCAATGGTATCGCCACTGGTTATATCAAAGTACCAGCCGTAATTAAGCATTCCATTCCAGGACCCGATCATCTTTGTTGTATCAATTGCTACATCGGGATACCCGTTCATTCCATAAATACCTTCATAGCGTGGAGTAGGTATTTCAGATGCTCCCGTAATACCATAATAAGCAAGCATCGATGGAGTAAACGACCTAATTGTCCTCCAGCCGCTCATGACAAATCCGCCGCCATTATAACAATAAGCAATAAGTGCACTTGAAACCTGGTCAATGGTGCTGAATCCCATATCATCATCATGCCAGAGAACCTGCGAATAGTGCGCCAGGGTATCAAGTGGCGGAAGCCCCTTCTCAACACAATCCCACTGCGTATACCTGAGAGGAACGAGGCAGTAGGCATAAAAGGAATCTACCATTTCATCGGTTGGCAGGATCGGGGAACTCCCATTCCCATCCATTGTTTCATCAACAACCAAAAGCCCTCTATCCATTGGAAATGCAAGTGGTGTTGCAGAAAGAAAAGCAGAAGAGTCGCTTTCGAACCCTTTCCTGTTGATTGCATTTATCTTGAAATAATAAATTTGATTGTTTGTAAGACCTGATACACACCAGTGTGTTGAGTCGATTGGTATTGAATTATTTTTGAGCCATCCTCCAGTTGAGTCTGTTGAATAGAAAATATTGTATTCATAAAACGTTGTATCGTAGAAAGAATCCCAGAAAACATCGACTTTGTTGTTGCCGGGTATTACATAGGTGATTTGGGGCAAGTTGTTTACAAATCCTCGGCTTAAAATCCACTTAAAATCGTCGATAATTAAAGTATCCAGAAGGGCAGAAAGAGAATAGAAATTCTCTATTATATAAGGTCTTACGGTGACAGTATCCGTAAGTGTGTCTGTTCCGGAGACAAACATTAGTTCTACTGGCATAGTATATTCGGTCTGCGTGTTTGATTCGGACGTGGTTAAGAGCGAGATAGAATCTGAGTTCGTATCGTAGAAGATTGTGTAACAAAATTTTGGCGAACCTCCGCCATATATCCATTCGTCGAAGAACCAATCGAGTTCTTCACCACTGATAACTTCCGCTATATTTTTGAAATCGTCTGTGCTTGCATTTATGTATTTGTAGACACTCCCATACGTTTTCAACGTGTTAAAGAAGAGACTGTCTCCTATGAGAAATCTCAACATATGGAGGACACATGCTGCTTTCTCGTATGTCGTGGTCGAATAAAGATACTGCAGAGGAGGATCAAAAATGGGATAGAGATGACCGCCCCCTTCCCAGGAGATGTATTGATTTTGCAGGTCTGTCACGTATGCCTTCAACCCATCCTTACCATAGAGGTGTTCCCACCAGAGGGCCTCAGCGTATGTGGCAAATCCTTCATTCAACCAGCAATGTCTCCAGTCAACAAGTGTCACCATATCACCCCACCACATATGCGCAAGCTCGTGCACAAATACCATTTCGTATGTTCCCGTTCCTGTTATCAGGAAACTTCCAAGAGAAACATTCGTTTGATGTTCCATTCCACCACCGACTTCGCTTTCATTGAATCCAAATTTCTCAAAAGGATAGGGACCAAAGAGCGCGGAGTAGCAATCAATCGCCTCGGGAATTACAGAGAAATCAGCAATTGCATTCGCAGAATCCTCAGGATAGATGTAGTGAATGATGGGAACCGCATGTGTTGTGTCCTTCAACTGCACATACCTGGAGGCAGCGAACAATTGCAGGTAAGTAGCAGCAGGATAATCGTGCATCCAGGAGTAGGTAATCACTCCGTTGCCCGTATTTATTGAATCTTGAAGCAATCCATTCGAACAGAGAAAAAGTGTATCGGGAACGGTGATAATCATTTCGACTGTTGCTTTATCAAATGGTTTATCCCATGATGGGTACCAGTAACGTGAACCTTCGGGACACTGGAGGGTATAGATAGCTTTGTTTAAGAAATATATCCCCTCTCCCCAGAACGGTGTGCTGTGTATTTGTGGATAGCCAGAGTAGACAACATGGACCAGCAGCGTTTCACCTGCTGACGCTGCAGAAGGCAGCAGGACATCAAGATAACCGCCTCCATAATCGTATTGCACCTCAATGCCATCAACCATAACTGTTTCAATGACCATATCCCAGAAATCGAAGGTAAGAGTATCCACTGATACATATACTATCCTGCAGGAAATATCAGTAAAACCCTCAATGTATTTATTTCCCGGATCAATTTCCAGATTAATCGAATAGGATTGCACATCGTACGAGTGCACTGAATCTACATCAACGGTCGCAGGATATACCTGCTTTTTAATAATATCTCTCACATATGAAGGAGGTGTTGGGATATCAATCGAACCAAGCAGCAAGACCGAAAGAATTATTTGTAACATATGTCCCCCTGTGTTATTATCTACCGTTTTATACTATATGAGTTTCATTTTATTGTCAACCACTATTTCCCGACACCTTGCGAGGTGAAAAGAGAGCGAGATCAGAGAAAATAGTTGACAATTGCAACGAGTGCGCTTATAGTCCATCCAATGTACCGAGGTAAATACATATTCGAATTCCTTTGTTTCTGTACTGTTTGCGCAATTCTGCTTTCAGGTGCTCTTGTGTCGGCTTCGCCGATATCACCCATATTATTCAATGGTCCAGCCCCGGGCGCGCGATCACACAGTCTGGGTAATGCAGGAATTGCACTTTTTGCTGATCCCTTTTCTTCCTTTTACAACCCTGCTGCACTTTGCTATATTTATGCAAGCTTCCTGCTTCTGGATTTCCATTATACAGACATACATGAGAATGACACACCTTTTAATCTTCCTCATTTTTTTGGGATGACACCTGTATATTTCTCAGTAATCAATCGCTCAGGGGGAATTACGTGGCATCCTTGTTTCCGAAGAACTGATGAGGAAGTTCGAAGATTTTTTTCAAGTGAATACGAAGAAACACTCTTTGTAAATACGGTACAAGAATACAGAGGTGATGAATTCTTTTTCACGATGACAACACTCTCAACAGAAACGCTTGAAAACCTGTTCAATACTCCCCTCTTCGGAATTAACATAAAGTATTATTTGACTCAACTCGCAGAATCCGAGGTAACGAGAACCCGAACCGCACCGGTTGATGCAACCAGCAACATTGATACTGGAAATGGTTTTGGATTAGATATTGGTTTTGCTTATGCAGGGCAATCCTTTGTTGTTGGCATTGCCATCAAGGATATCTTTTCCCGAGTCTGGTGGTCTGACTATGACAGTGACGTCATTCCGGTAAAAGCCGGCGCAGGAATATCCCTGCTGCTATCCGAACAACTTATCTTTTCAACCGATGTGCGCTATGACAATTGGTATAAAAGAACAGGAATATACTCAGGAGTCGAAGTTAATTTCCTCTCCAGTAAAACACCTGAAAAAAAACATATACCAGTTGGAGAGCCAAAACAGAAAAACTACGCAAAACAGGGAAGTATTATCCGTCTGGGGACAAAACTTGACGATGTGAAACAGTTATCCGATATAATCTACACGTTCGGTTACGGATATACCTTTTCGCGATTTGCTGTTGAGATTGCTTTAATGGGTGACAGCGAATTCATTAAGAACAAACGCTTTTCCTCACAAATAAGCTTCCTTGTACTGTATTAAGGAATCGACAATTGAAATGTCTACGTTCATATCCCCCAACAGCCCTTTTGTTGGTATATCTCCATGACTATCTGATCCGCCGGTTACAAGAAGGTTCCACTTCTCCGCAATTTCGAGGTATTCCTTAATCTGTCTTGACGTGTGATCTGGGTGCCACACCTCAATTCCCAGGAATGGAAAATTGAAAAGATCAAGGACAAAATTATCATTTCTGATATTTCCTGGATGCGCCAGCACAGGGATTCCGCCCGCTTCTCTTATAAGGTCTATCGCTTCGGTTGGATTCAGTCTATACTTTAGTACGTTACAGGGTTTGCCGTTTCCAATATATTTTGTGAACGCCTCTTTGTAGTTTGTAATTTTCCTTGATTCAAGCATTGCCTGAGCTATGTGAGGTCTTCCAATTGTTCCCTCACCGGCTAACTTTTTTACTGAATCAAAACTCACAGTAAAATCATAATTTTCGAGTTTGCTGAGGATCTCCCTCGCCCTTTCTTCCCTGTATTCCTTCATCTGAGAAAGCTTGGCGCACAATCTTTTATCATGTTCATCAAAGAGATAACCGAGAACATGTATTTCGATATCCTGGTAAATGGCGCTCAGTTCAACACCGGAAATAACCAGTATAACCATCTCTTTGCCGCATGATTTCGCGGGGTCAACCGCTTCTATCGTATCATGATCTGTAATGGATAGTGCATCCAGATGCTTCGCTTTTGCCTTTTTAACAATTTCAAGGGGGGTATACGTTCCATCAGAATAATGGGAGTGTATATGGAGATCACACAAACCCATAATTATTCTGAAAGCCCAAGGTCTTGAACGACTTCACGAACAAGGTGCTCATCTATGAGTGGCTTTTTAAGGAGATATCCTTCAAGGAGTACATTATCACAAATGGTATTGATCATTCTTGGCTTTCCTTTTGAATAGGTATGGATCATGTCCATTGCTTCATCCGTAAAAAGCGGGCTTTCTCTTCCTGCAACACTCAACCGATGGCTAATGTATTTCTTAGTAGATTCAGGTGCGAGCGCATCAAGCCGTATTCTCATTGACACTCTCTGATAAAGCGGTTTATCCAGCTTAAGGTAATCCTCCATTTCAGGGAGCCCGAAAAGAATAAATGTAATAAGATGACCTTCTTCAAATTGTATGTTGAGGAGACCACGCAATTCTTCCATAATATCCTTATTCTTAAGCATATTTGCTTCATCAATGAGAACCACTGCTTTTCTTCCTTCTTCCTTTAATTGCGTGAGCTGCCGGTAAATATTCGAAATTATTTCAACTCTCTCGTCGTTTTCAGATTCAACCCCGAACTGATTACCAATTTTTTTTAATAACCAGATTGGCGTTATTTCCGAATGTATAATTACGAGCAGTGCAACCTCGAAGTCATCCGAGCATGTGAGGTTATCAAGTACAATGCGGGAAAGCGTTGTCTTTCCTGTCCCAATATCACCCAGGAGAATAGCTAATCCAACCATTGTCTCTGCAGCATGTGTTAGTTTGATAATTGCCTTCGAATGTTGTGGACTATCATAATAAAATCGGTCGTCAGGCGAACTTGAAAATGGATGCATTGTTAATTTATAGTAATTCTCATAATCCACTTTTCTCTCCCTTCATCAAAATCTGCAAATTAAATATACGAAATTTTCTTTTTCCTTTTCGTTGTTACCTTTTCTTTTGGCTTTGCCTTCTTTGCCTTTACTGTTTCTCTAACAGGCTCCTTTTTCTTTCTACCAACAGTCTCTATAACTTCCCTGGGCTTCTCTTTCTTTGCTTTCTTTTCGGTCGCAGCTTCAGCAGATCTCTTTGCAACTTTTTTCGGCTTTTCCTCTTTCCTTGGTGTTACCTTTTGCTTCCCCGTTCGCTCCTCGAGCTCTTTTAGTTTCGCTAATGTATCCTGAAATTCGGTATCAACACTTAGAATCTCCTTGAACAGCTGAGCCGCTTCATTGCTTTTATTTATCCGCTCATACATCTGAGCCAGATTATACTTCAAACCGAGGAATTCAACATCCTTATGTCCCTTCAGTAATAACGCTTCCTTTACAATCTTTTCGGCTTCAGCAAGATCACCTTTTTCCATCAGGCACAGTGCCAGAATTTCAATAGATTTGAGTTTTATTGCTTCACCCCTTGATGCTTTCTCAAATTCAAGAATAGCTTCTTCTATAAGTCCCATTTCCTTGTATGTAATTCCAAGATCGTAGTGGCTATCAAAATCTGTGTCTTCTATATTTTCAAGAACACCTTCTTTGAACTCTTCAAGCAAATCCTCAAATGTTATTGGTTCGTCAACTTCCATATCTTCTGCAACCGTGAACTTCACAGACTTTTTTTCTTCTTCCTCAAGAAGATCTCCTAATGAGATGGAAGGTGTCTCCACCTTGGTAACCTTCTCCTTTTTCCTTTTCACCTTTTTCTCTTCTTTTGCCTTACCGCGGACCTGCTCTATATTCTTTTTCAGCTTATCTTTTTTCGACGTAAGATCAAGTGCCCGTCCAAATGCTTTTTCAGCCTCTTCAATTGCGCCCTTCCTGAAAAGACATTGTCCAAGATCAAAATTCCACTGGGCTGCACTCTCCTTGTCTTGGCTCTTGAGTGATATCTCTATAAGTTTCTGCCGTGGTCGTAACTCAAGTGGACGAACATCAATAATTTTTTTATATATCCTGATTGCCTTAGCGTAGTTATTCTCCTCTAAATACATCTGACCCGCTTTATACAGATAATCAATTGCTTCATTTTTTGAATTGACGGAAAGGCAGAGCTCAGCAAGTTCCTCAAAATTGGTCCATTGGGTAGGAACAGATTGCAAATCTGACTTATCCGGGGGAGGAAGATTCTCGACTGTTACAGGCTCCCTCTTTGAACCCACAGAGGATGCCTGTATCTTTGCAATCTCATCTTCTAAAGAAACTCCCTCATCAACATGAACCTTCTTTTTCTCTTCTTCCTTCTCCTCAATTACCTTCTCAATGGGCTTTTCCGTGACCGTTGCATCAGTTTGCATCATATCTTCCATGGTGAACCCTTGTCTGATCATATGTTCTTTCTCCTTTTTCTCTGTCCGGGTAGGTTCTTTCTCCTTTTTCTCTGTCCGGGTAGGTTCTTCCTCCTTTTTCTCCTCCGATGACATCATTTCAACCTTGAGTGCCGCTAATTTTTCCTCAATTTCTGGCAATTTGGACTGCTTTCCTTGCTGGATAAGCAACTCTTCAATCCTTTCCAATTCTTCGATTGCTGCTTCCTTCTCGCCTTCCGCCACATAAAGATCGACAAGCCTTTCACGTATATCTACTTTTGATGGACCAAGTTCTATAACCTTTCTGTATGCTTCTATCTCCTTTTGTTTATTGCCTTCCTTCCTCATCCGCGAAGCATATTCCAGATAGTTTATTACCGCTTCTCCTATGAATCCCCTTTCAACATAAAGGTCAGCCAGGTCATTATATACATCTGTTTGTTCTTTATCCGTTCTTAATATTTTTTTGCAAACTGCGATTGCATTGGGGTAGTATTGCACCTTCTTATACATTTCAAGAGCTTCCTTAAATTCGGTTACTGCATTATCCTTCTGTCTCATTTTCAAATATACATCTCCAATAAGATTATATATTCCTGGCTCGTTAGGATCCATCTCTTTCACTTTTTCGTAAATTTGAAGGGCTTTGGCATAGTTACCTTTTACCACCAACTTTGCAGCCTGACCTTTTAATGCAGAGACATTTGCCATTATTCGCTTTCTGGTTCAGATACTAATCCCAATGATTCAGATGCAAGATCAATGATTTCTCCTGTTATTGGTTTTTTCTGCAAGAGAACTGCTTCGAGCAGTGCATTATCACAAATTGAATTAATGATTCGCGGTTTTCCTTTACTCCATCTGTATATCTCCTCTAACGCATCATCGGTAAAAATTTCATCATGAGCACCTGCAATTTTCAACCTGTGCTTTACATAGTTAAGAGAAGAACTCTTTGACATAGCCCTGAGTGAAATGATATACGCAATTCTTTGCCTTAATGATTCATTCCTGTTTACAAGCTCTCTTAATATTGGCATACCACAGAGAATAAAAGTTATGAGTTTTTGCTCCTCATGCTCAATGTTCAGTATACTTCGCAATTCCTCCAGGTTTGCATCACTCTTTAATTTGTTTGCTTCATCAATGATTATGATCGGTTTTCTTCCTATATCTTTTAATTCAAATAGCTTTTTAGAAATTAATTGAATTATGTTCTTTTCGCCATTACCGTTCTTTATCTGCAAGAGCTCCGCAATCTTTGAAGTAAGCCACTGTTCTGGATAATCATTCCTTGTTAAAACAAGTATTCCTGGAAGATATTCCTTTTCATTGAGCAATGAAGCAAGAATCTTTCTTGAGAGCGTGGTTTTTCCTGTTCCTGCCACACCGGTGAGAATAACAAGGCCCTTCATTCTTTGGGCTGAATACATAATTCTCAAGAACGGCTTTGCATGCTCCGGACCGCTGAAGAAGAATCGCGGATCGGGAACATTCGAGAATGGCTCCTGTTCAATATTAAAAAAAGACTCATATTCCATCTTTTCTCCTTCTTACATGTATAGGATTCTTTCCTGTTGTGTTACTTTTTTCTCTTTCTCTACTGTCTTTTTTTCCGGTTTCACCCTTCTTTCTTCAGCTTTTTCTTCTATCTTTTCTTCAAACTTTGCCGGTTTCACCTCTTTCTCAGGCGTTTCAACAACCGGAACAGCTTCCTCAAGAACTTCTTTTTTGGTTTCCGATTCGGCTTCCTCTTTCTCTATGAGGTCCTTCACTCCATTAATCCTTTCAGCGATATCGAGATACTCTGAGTCTTGCTCCAAAGCCTGTTCATAAATCTTCAGTGCTTCCTGTAAATTATTACTTTTTTCATGAAGACTGGCAAGTTTGTATTGAATCGGTACAATTTCCTTTCCCTCAAATTCACTACTTTCGATAGCATCATGGAGAACCGCAATGGCACCTTCCTCATTATTCTGGTCAAAACAAATCTGGCTTTGAAGAACGCATGCCTTAATTTTCTCGCGGGATTTAGGTAACTGAAATAGCTTCTCAAGCTCCCTGCTAGCCTTCCCATACCTGGCAAATTCCTTCAACATAACGGCAACCGTATACCGAATTCGTGATTCATCTTTATTGATCAGATCGGGCAACTTTTTTGCAAGGTCCTTTTTTCTTCCTTCAAGATCCAGTTCCTCTTTCTGTTTCCCATAATTGTCAATTTCATTCTTTAAGCCTTTAAGATCGTCATCGCCCGGATAAAGCTCTTTTATCTTTACAAAAAGCTCCTGAGCTTTGTCTTTTAATTCTCTGTCCAGAAATGCTGTCGCTGTTTTATAATACTCTGTTCGTGCCTCATCAGTTGAGCCTATTTCAAATAGTAAATTAGCAAGTTCAAGATTTTCAAAAGGATTAAGTTTCTCTTCTTCTTTCATAGCTGTTTTCTTTAGAGTCAGAATTGACTTTATCTCTTCATCCTTTATGAAGTGAGAAAGAGCCGATATATTTTCTATGAGTATATCCTCGGCGGTTTCCTCGTTATCCATGACATCGAGCAACAGTCCAACAAATGACTTCATAAAATAAAGTTTCAGATATATTCTGAGAAGATCGAAGGTATACTTAGTAACTCCGGGCTTCATTTCCTGCAATTCTTGAATAGAAACAAGGGCTTCGGGTAATTTCCTCTGTGCTTCATAAAGCCCGAACGAAGCCTTCAAGTGCTTTTCCGCATCAGAAACATTTTCAAGCTCAGAGTAAGCAATACCAAGACCAAAATGCGCTTCAGCGTTTTCCGGTTTCTGTTCAATTATTGGCAGAAAATTCTTCTTCGCTTTTTCAAATTTCTGCTCCTTCAGAGCTTTAAGTCCCTTTTCAAAATCGCCTTTCAATTTTCCTCGCCTCCTTCTCGCTTATCTACAACAACTTTTCCATTTTTTATTACACACAAGATTCGATTTTGAGAAAACCAATACGGTATCTCCTCATAATTCTTGCAACTCATAATGAGGACATCAGCATTCTTTCCTCTCTCCAGACTCCCTGTAGTTTTTCCTTCCCTGATAGCATGGGCACCATTTATGGTGGCTCCAACAATTGCCTCTTCAGGAGTTAATCCATACAGAAGACATGAAAGACTTACAATTACAGGCATAGCAAGAACAGGAGAACTCCCTGGATTGAAGTCAGAAGCAATCGCCATTGGAATTTTCATTTCTCTCATCTTCTGTACTGGTGGTTTTTTTTGCTTCATCAAGTAAAGATTTGCTCCTGGAAGCAGAACAGCAACCGTTCCGCCTTTTTTCATTGAGGC
>CBDUQV010000048.1:0-11425 GCA_965369615.1 uncultured bacterium
GCTCTTTAGTGAGAAAGATTCTCTTGAAGAAGTGGATGGTATCTTCACCATTGAATGTCCTTCATTGAAACTCGATGATGTCGAGAAATCATTGCTTCTCAAGGTACTTAACAATGCACAATGGAATATACAGCAGTCAGCAAGGGTGTTAAAGATAAGCAGAACAACCCTCTATGAAAAAATAAAAAGATATCAATTGGATTCTTACAAAGAAACTGAAGAAAGACAATTCAAGTAGCAATAGATAAGGTATAAAGAAAGAACTATACACACATTTACAAATATCCTACAACCCATAATATTATCTCATTCATTTACAGTTTTTTCTTAACATTACCAAAAGAATCTTCTATCATTATGTGCATCACTGTCATACATTGGTTGCAACAAGATAATCGTGAAAATGAAAAAACCAAACACTAAAAAGGGAAAGAAAAAAGAATCCATTTCGAATGATCAATACTTGAAAATATTGCAGGAACTTCCTGATATATTCTACAAAATTGATCCTCGAGGAAGATTTACACTCATCAACAAATCTATCCAATCACTCGGTTATAAACCGAAAGAACTAATTGGTAAACATTTTAGTGTAATAATGCATCCTGACGATGTTAGGGCTTTTAGCAGACGTTTTGTTTTGCCAAAATACAAGGACAAGGTTACCGGAGATGAAGATGCACCTAAACTATTTGATGAACGAAGAACGGGCAAAAGAAAAACAAAAAATCTCATAATAAGATTGATCCCCAAAAGAAAGATGAAAATTGAGACAACTAAAAAGCTAAGATTTGCAGAAGTAATTGCGTTTGGTGATGTCAGTTCTGCCGGATATTATGATAACCACGACGGAAATAAAGATTTGAAATTCCTTGGAACTTTTGGCATTATACGGGATATCACAGAAAGAAAAATTGCAGAAGATGCTTTAAGCATGGAAAAGGAAAAATTTGCAACATACATAAATCTTATCGGAGTGATTGTTGTTGCCATCAACAGTAGAGGAAAAATAACATACATTAATAAAAAAGGCTGTGAAATTTTAGGCTACGAACAAGAGCAGATTACAGGAAAAGATTGGTTTAACAATTTTCTTCCAAGAAGAATGCGAAAAGAAATAAGAGAATATGCTAAACAGATATTATCTACAAAAGATAAAACAGTTGAGTATTACGAAAATTTAATATCGACAAAAAGTGGCGAGGAAAGGCTCATTGCTTGGCATAATATTGTTCTGAGAGATGCATCTGGAAAAATTGTTGGCACAATCAGTTCGGGCGAGGACATCACCGAGCGGAAACAGGAAGAGAAGGAGAAAGAGAAAATCCAAAATCAACTTTTTCATATTCAGAAGATGGAAGTTGTTGGTTCACTAGCAGGTGGCATTGCCCATGATTTTAATAACCTACTCACGGCTATCACTGGATATGCAGAACTTATGCAGAATCAAATAGGGAAAGAAAACCCTCTCTACAAGGATCTTGGTCAGATCCGAAAGATCGTTAAACGCGCAGCAACCTTAGTGCGACAACTCCTTATATTCAGTAGAAAAGAGGTTCTTAAACCTGAAGTGATTAATATAAACGACATCGTTTCGAACATGGAAAAGATGCTCAATAGACTTATTGGAGAGAATATCATTCTTGAAACAGCGCTTGAGAAAAATATAAAAACTGTTAAAGCAGACATTGGACAGATTGAACAGGTGATCGTTAATCTCGTGGTTAACGCGCGGGATGCAATGCCAAAGGGAGGAACGCTCATCGTCAAAACTCGCATTGCCACAATAGATGAAAGTTCAACCAGCGTAATTGTGGAGTCTTATCCTGGTATTTTTGTGTGTTTATCTGTTCAAGACACAGGTACCGGTATGGACCAGGAAACCATTCGACATATATTCGAACCATTTTATACGACAAAGAAAACTCAAGAAGGCACTGGATTGGGACTTTCGGTTGTTTATGGAATTGTTAAACAACATCAAGGTTGGATAAACATCTATAGTAAACCAGGCGAAGGAGCAATCTTCAAGGTATATCTTCCTACAATTGCTGCCAAAACAGAGGAAGTATCAAAAAATATATCAAGATCGAAGATAATTAAAGGGAAAGGTGAACGAATTCTTCTTGTTGAAGATGATGAAAATATTCTCCAATTTGCAAAAAGAGCCCTTGTTGATAACGGTTATGAAATATTTCCCGCTCAAAATGCACAAGAAGCAGAAGAGATATTTAAAGGAGAAAGAGGAAGATTCAATATAGTCTTCTCCGATGTTATGCTCCCTGACAAAAGTGGTTTTTATCTGGCAGAAAAATTTCTCTCACTGAGACCAGAACTAAAAGTCATATTGACAAGTGGTTATGTCGGTAATGAATCACAAAGGGCAATCATCCGAGAAAAAGGTTATCATTATATCGAGAAACCATATGCACTATCCGATTTGCTTCAGGTGCTGAGTGATGTTATTCAATCAAGCTGATTATATATGCTTATCTGATAGACCCCAATTATTGCAAGCGTGCAGTTTCTTTTTGTTTCGCAAATGAAATCCGGACGATTGTCCCTTTTCCTTCCCTGCTCTTTATCGTAATACTCGCATTATTCTTCTCAAGGAGATACTTTGCCAACCACAAACCAATGCCAAGTCCACTCGATGTCTCTTTCAATGAATCCGAGAAACGTCTGAATCTCTGGAATAAAAACTCGATATTCTCCGGCAAAATTCCATTCCCCTGATCTGCTATAGAGAGATGCACAAAATTACTATTATCAGTAACATTTATTCGAATCCAGCTCCCTGATTTTGAGTACTGGATTGCATTTTTAACAATTTCTGCCAGGACCTTTGTAAGGTGTTCTTCATCTGCATCTATGTAAATTTTTGAATTCGGCAGGGACAATCGAAACTTGTGCTCGGAGAATCTCTCCCTAAATTCATTGATAATTTTCTTCAGATAGTCATTTAACTCAATCCTTCTAAAATGAACATTCCATTCGTCTTTCTCAGCTTTAAGATAATCCAAAAATATTCGAATTCTATTCTTCAGGGTCTCAACATTATGGCAAACAATATCCATATACTTACCATTGCCATTTGAATCCTGTTTTAGTAATTGGATCCCTGCCTGAATTGCAGTAAGAGGGGTATTTAATTCATGTGAAAGATTGGTAACGAGGTCAGAATTTAAGATAACCACTCTTTTAATCTCCTCCTGCTTTATTGCGTTTTTCATATTTTTTACAACAATTACAACTCCCTTACTATCTCCATCAGTTTGGAGTACTGCGGCATCGATTGCAACGGGGATTCTTCGCTTATCATTTCCCCTTAGATAACAGAATAAATCATGTACTTTTCTATTTTTGCTACAGTCTATTGTTATCCTTTCAATGATATTCTCTGATGCAAAAAGTGTTGAAACGTTCTTTCCAATAATTTCATTTCTTCTTGAAGAAAGGATATTGAGGAAACTACTGTTGCAACTGACAATATGATTATTGAAATCTATTGATATCACGCCATCTGTTAGACTCTCCAGAAGCACTTTTTGATACCCTTCAAGGTTTCTCACCTTTTTCTCTAAAACTCTGAGATTTCTGTATAACTCTATATTTTCTATTACAACTGAAGCAATTGAAGCGTATGAAAGAACAACTCCTATGTCTTCTTGAGAAAATCTCCCGCTTGTTTTGTTGAGGAGTTCAAAAACTCCCACTACTTTATCCCCTACTTTCAAAGGTACAGCCAGAATTGATTTTGTGGCATATCCTGTTGATCTGTCAAATTTCACACAAAATCTTTTATCTCTCTCGGTGTTATTTACTACAAGCGGTTCCCCCTTCTGAAACACCCATCCAGCAACTCCTTCATGTGGATCAACGGAAAGTTTTCTTATCTCCGTGCTTTTTCCACCTTTAATGACTTTAAATTCGAGCCTTTCAGTTTTTTCATTGAACATGAGAATAGAACCAGCTTCGCAGTCAATTTTCTTCTTAACTTCAATAAGTATTTCTTCAAGGAAGAAAGGTAGTTTGAGCGCTTCCCCGGCTTTTTTAAAATCGATCGGATAGTCTGTATCAGTTAACATTTCTTGACATACTCCTTCTCACTGAAGCACTGAGCAATTTTACATCGACAGGCTTAACAAGATAATCAGAGATACCGTATGATTTGATGATAAAATCATCCTTCATTCCCTCAAATGCTGAGCAGATTATTATCGGGGTATTGTCTCCTCTCTCTCTCAGTCGTCTGAGTATTTCAAGACCATGAATGCCAGGCATCTTAATGTCAAGTATTAAAAGATTGAAATTATCATGGTAGATGAGCTGCAATGCTTTGGTCCCCGTAGATGCCGTTAAGACCTCATATCCATCCATTTTAAGCATCTCAGCGAAAAGAAATCGAATGTTCGAATCATCATCAACAATCAGAACTTTTTTCATCTTTCCTCCTTTTTGTTTTATAATAGAGCAAAAACCGTGCCAGAAAATAAGTTCTTATATTTATTTGACTTATAAAAAGTCGTTCAACACTCTATGTCAAAAAACAAAACAATATGCACGGTTTGCTAACAAGATAGAATGAGAAACATTTTTCCACAGCGCTATTCATGATTTTTGACTTGACAATAGCTTCAAAATCTGTTTAATTGAATTACGGTGCCAAAAAGAAAAAATGTTGAAGAAGAGGATTTTTCTATTCTTGTGGTTGACGATGAGGAATATATCCGTGATAGTTTCTCAAAACTCATAGCATTTCGCGGGTATACATCATACACTGCTGAAAATGGAAAGAAGGCTCTTAGCATTCTGAGCAAGAAACATGTTGATGTTGTTATCACCGATATCAAAATGCCAGAGATGGATGGAATGGAATTGCTTAAGGAAATAAAGAACAAGTTTCCGAACACAGATGTCATCGTCATTACCGGATATGGTTCAATCCATGGCGCCGTTGATGCAATGAGACATGGTGCTACTGATTACATTCTTAAACCATTCAGTCTCGATGAAATGCTCCTTAAGGTTGCCGATGTGTTCAAGAACAAGAAGAAAACCATTGAACTGAAAAAAGTATCTGTGAAACCATCTCAAATTCCTGCTGTCATTAGCGTAACGGATTCCATGAGGGAAGTGCTTGAGGAAGTAGATATTATTGCACCAACAAATGTAACGGTTCTCATTACCGGGGAAACCGGTGTTGGCAAAGATGTGATTGCTCGATTAATTCACAGCAAAAGCAATCGCAGCAATAAACCATTCATCCGAATGAATTGTGTGGAATTAAATGAGGGTATCATCGAAAGTGAACTCTTTGGTCATGAAAAAGGTTCTTTCACTGGTGCTGTAACACAAAAGAAAGGAAGACTTGAATTAGCTAACGGAGGAACTTTGTTTTTAGATGAGGTGGGAGATATTCCAATGAGCACTCAAAAAAAACTGCTTCGCGTGCTTGAGCATAAAGAATTTGAGCGTGTTGGGGGAACTCAAACAATATCCATCGATGTTCGAGTCATAACAGCCACAAACAAAGTCCTCTCGCAGGCTGTGAAGAAAAAAGAATTTCGAAAGGATCTCTATTACCGGCTCAACACGGTTATTATAACTCTACCACCACTCCGCGAGCGAAAGGAAGACATTATACCTCTTGCTCAGCATTTTCTGGAAAGATTCCTGGAGCATAAAAAAGAACTTACCTTCACAAAAGAAATTGAGGATATGCTTCGCTCATATAACTGGCCTGGTAACGTTCGCGAGTTGAAGAGCACTATTCAAAGAGCTGTTATTTTCTCAAAAGGAAAAAATATCAAGCCAGAAAAACTATTCGGAGAGAAGGACTCCCTTTGCGAAATTGAAGGTGCATTCACCATAGAATGTCCTTCCCTTACACTCAACGATGTGGAAAAATCACTCTTTCTCAAGGTACTTAATAATGCCAAATGGAATATCCAGCAGTCATCTCGAGTACTCAAGATAAGCAGAACCACCTTATATGAAAAGATCAAGAAATACAGGCTTGAAACTTACAAAGACTAAACAATAGAATCTTATTGGAATAGAAATACCCATAATTCAAAAACAAGGGCTTATATTATCAATAGAGAGAAGCACAAGCAATAACTCCTCTTTCACCATACTGAACATTTTGTTTCATTTTTGGACATTTCCTCTTGCAGGCATGTATTTCTCGGGAGATGATAAGTAAATAGAAAATCGATACTTAACTTTCTCCTGATTCGTGGCATAGTTCTTGCTACCTTTCTATAGTGAAACTGAAACAAGGAGGAAATATGAAATCGGGACGAATGGTATCAAAAGAGACATTGCTTGATTTTGGAACCATCAGGAAGGATGCTTGTCTTGAATCAAATGAGAAGATCAAGGACATTACACTTACCGTCTTCAGCAACACTGAGTGGATATTACTGGCAAAATCAAATAGTGGCAATTCATTCTTCAACAGTTTGTTCAAAGATGATTCATCTCCAGTGAGCTATTCTGTTAAAACAAAAGACTACCATACGAACAATCGATTCTATCCTTTTATTCAGGACGATTACATAATCATCGCATCAGGAGAAAAAACATCAAACGAAGGTCTGGAGCTGCTAATTTCATTACGCTTAAATGGCTTGCAGTCAATAAAAAATGGTACTCATTCTACGAGCATTGATTTTATTCTTCTCACCAAGGATAGATACATAAAGAAAATGGATTTTGTCGACAATTCCTATTGTTCAACTGAAAGATTGGCGAAAACACATGCTTAAGGACACGTAAAGGAGCGTAGAGATCATGCCAAAATCACGTAAATTTGGTGTCGAAAACTTGCTCAATAAAAAACTAATGGTTATCCTCTTTCGGTGGATAATCATACTTATTTCGGCAATATTGCTCTATTATAAAAGAGGGGTATTTCAAATCGATGATCCTGCCGTTTTGTTGCTTATTTTTCTCATATGTTCAAATGGTATCCTGACTTTTATCAAACAACACTTTTTTGAGCAACCAAAATATCTTTTTCTTATTCTTTTTGCCGATATAATTTCTATTTCTATTTTGTTCAGGTTTATGTCCTCGGAACACCACTTGTACATAGTATTTTTTGCAGTACTGTTCATAAGTTCCATATCACAGAATGTTAAATGGAGTTTACTTGTCGCATTCATTGCAACTACTTTTTATCTCTCTATTATCTCCCTGGGTAAAACATCCATCTGGACAGTTCTCATTACAAATCCTGAAGTTTCCATCAAAATTCCCTTCATCTTTCTTATCGCAATCTGGACCAGTTTCTGGAGCGAACAATACAGAAAGAAGAAGGAGGAGGAGGAAAAGATAAAGCAATTTAACAAGGAATTGGAACAGGGGATACGGATTGCAACAGAGAAAGAACACAGAGTATCACAAGACCTGAAGAAAATGAAAGAATACAGCGAAAATATACTCAAAAGCCTTAATTCCGGCATCATTGTTGTTAATAAGCACGGAATCATCACAACGGCTAATCCAAAAGCAAAGAAAATTATTGATCCGCAATTCTGCAACCTGATTGGAAAACAGTACACTGAAATAGAGGAATTTGAGCCATTTATGGATATCCTCAGAACAGCACTTCAAAGAGGGAAGAAAAATGGGATTCATGAAATAGTACTCAGGAACGGCAAAATCCTTAATATGACATTTTCACCACTACAAGAATCTGATCAGGAAAGTGGAGTAACCTTTGTTTTCCAGGACATAACAGCAGTTAAGAAAATGAAGGAAAAAGTAAGACAATCCGAAAGCCTTGCGAACCTTGGTAAAACGATTGCATGGATCGCCCATGAAATAAGAAACTCATTAACAAACATTAAGGGCTTTGCGCAGCTTATTGAAATGAAATACAGCAACAATGGAGATATGAAGGAATTTCTTCTTCCCCTGATAAAATCAACAGATAAAATTTCTATCTTTATGACCGATATACTTGATTTTTCAAAGAATAGAAGCATCAAAAAGCAAGCAGTGAGCATCAATAATATCCTGAACGAACTTGAAGAAAGCTTCAAAAACTCTCTCAATGGCACGAAATTGCGCATAGAGAGGGAATTTGTTGATGATCTTCTCATCTCGAATCAAGAAGCACTCAATTGCATTATCTCAAATCTCATCAGAAACGCAAAAGAATCCATAGAAGAGAATGGAGGTCATGGAACAATTGAACTTTACGCAAGGAGAATCAATCATCATGCAATTTTTGAAGTATCCGACACCGGAAAAGGGATTGATGCTGAAGCTATCACATCAATATTCGATCCATTCTATACGACTAAAAAGAACGGAACCGGACTTGGTTTGTCAATTGTGAAAAAAATTGTTGAGTCACTTGACGGAGAAATTACCGTAAAAAACAAACCTGGTTCAGGTACCACGTTTACCATATCCATCCCTGCATTCAATTAGAGATCAATTCATCTCTCATTTTCCGCATTCGATCAGTTATGCCATTCTACAAAAAATTGCTTGTATTGAATATGTTTTTTTGATATAGTTATTGACGTATTTAAATGAAACCAACGAAAAAATTTTCAACAAACATTGAAACTCTTGTTCGTGAAGTTGAGATTTCCTTTTACAAGAGCAGCGGACCCGGAGGACAACGAAAGAACAAAAGGGAAACTGCAGTTAGAATCTTTCATCCACCCTCAGGCATTACGGTTATAGCTACCGAGCACCGGTCTCAAGCAAAAAACAGGGCTTTGGCATTGACAAGGTTGCAAAAAAAACTCACAGCATTAAATAATAAAAAGAAAACCCGAAAACCAACAAAAATGCCACAGCATGTGAAAGAAAAAATACTGCAGGCAAAAAAGAAACAATCACAGAAGAAAAAAAGGAGAAAGGTTCATTTGACAACAGAAGATGAAGATGTATAATGAATATGATTATGAATTTTATTTGTCCTGTCTCTTTTTATTTTCCAAAAAATTATTCCTCTTATCATCAAGGTATCGCTTGATTCCAAGTCCGGTCAGGATTATCGAAAGAGCATCATCGGCATCCTCATCATCCAAACCGGGGATGAGTATGATAACAGAATCAGCATAATTAGTGTATTGCCATTGCTTTCCCGTGCCAAGATCAACGATTAAATGCTTTGCCAACTCTTCAATGCTCTCCGGGAAATCCCCTTTTTCAAGTCGATAGGCTGCTACCAAACTGGAAGTATGTATTAACCTAATTCCCATCATCTCTTTCATTTTTTTACGAAGCATGCGACCATAGTCAGGTGCAGCGATATTGAAGAAAAAATTCTTCTTTCGAAAACTATCCACTTTTCCCTGAAGAGCTACAAATGTTTTATCCTCTATTTTATCCGTCAGTGAATCCATTGCATTACTCTCTATCTTCTCCAATTCCTCAAAAATTTCATCCATAAACACAAAACAAGTATGGAGAGATCGGTATGGCGAAAAGAAACTGCGCCAGCAAAAAAGACGCACTATAAACATTTGCACAAAACCAAAGTGATCAGCGTCTTGGTCACCCCCAAAGACTGTTAACCCGATGTCCTTCGCTGAAGCTCCAGCAAAAGTTATCCGCATCCGTTTGGCTTCCGCTCCAATTGCTTCGCTGAGTGATGGCCAATGTTTCTCCAGATCATCAAGAAATTCTGAGATCCCCCCCAATTGCTCCTCATTAAAAGCACCGGACGCAATACCTATCCTCAAAACCTTTAATCCTCTCTTTACAAGGCTAAAACCTACCATATAATCCATAACCATTGGGCCGCTGGCAACATGCTTTCCCGCCATCATTGCACCGAACAAATTTTCAAGTGCTGTGTCATTTCTTCCATTCTCCATATCGTACAGGGCTTTAATACAGGTAATATCCACAGCCCTCAAGAGTCCAATGTAGCTCGGTATTTCGGCTGCTATACCTTTCTCAAACTCATAGGGATACGAGTAGTAATCCTGTTTAGCACCCTCCCTGATTAATTCAATGATTTCAAGATTGTTCAGGATCGTCTTCATGGAGTTATACGTAATTTCAATCTCACCGCTCAGGTAACGAAAAAGTTCTCTGTCCGATCCAAATGAATCTGCTTTTTCAGCGGCTTCCGAGTAGTATTCCCACGCATTCCCGTCATCATCATAGTGAAAACGTGAGAAATAAGCAAGCGCATCCTCTGCGTCAACAAGGATCACATGATATGCTGACCTGTCAAAAATTGCGCCAATACCGGAAATAATGAGGACAATACCTGCAATTACTGCCACTATAATGAATGGAATCTTTAGAGTTTTTGGTAAACGTCGCGGCATACTAACCTCCTTCATTTTTTGCTTTGTGGATTCATCGTATGTGTCTATTGTATCCCCTCATCATACGGTTGTCAAGATTAATTTCTTGCATGCTTCGCAGACATTTAATTATAGGGAATATTTCGAAAAATATGAGGTAGATAGTATAGAACAAAAAAGGAGGCGAAATGAAAAGAAGTGCACTTATCCTTATTCTTGTTGTGGGAATCCTTGCTCTTGGCGCAACGAAAGCAAATGACCCTGAGAACATTCTCAGTTATACCGCAAAGACTATCTGTATTGGCAACCCAATAAATTATAAGAACTTGACTATATTCCCCC
The DNA here is from genome assembly GCA_965369615.1 of uncultured bacterium. Classification (GTDB taxonomy): domain Bacteria; phylum Hydrothermota; class E44-bin80; order E44-bin80; family E44-bin80; genus SOKD01. The sequence continues at coordinate 10,635 of CBDUQV010000048.1, forward strand.
TCTCGTTATCCAAAGGTCGCGACAAAAAATCGATTATTTCACTCGATGAAGCTTTCAAGAAAAACTATATCGAGATAATGGAGAAGTCATCCGGTGACGTTAACAAGGTAATCCTCGTCAACACATCAAAGTACTATGTCTTTATTCTCGCTGGCGAGGTTATTACGGGCTGCAAACAGGATAGAATGGTAAGTGAGGACTGCCTGATTCCACCACATAGTGGAAAAATCTACCTTTCCGTTTACTGTACCGAGCATGGCAGATGGAGCGCAAAATCACAGACATTCGGCACCGGTGGAACCATCATCAATCCAGGTATGAGGGAAGCGGCAAAAGCATCAAAGAGTCAGAGCGAAGTCTGGGATAAGGTTGAAGAGAAACGGGCTCAACTTGGAGCCGCAGCCTCTCCAACTGCTGCATATATGGACATCGTGAAAGACAAATCTGTGATGAAGGAAATCAAGCCATATGTTGATAAATTTTCGAACATTCCGGATACCGGTGGATGGAATAGCGTGGGAGTGGTTGCTGCTGTTGGTGATGAAATCATTGTTGTAGACATCTTTACGAACCATAAACTCTTCAAAAAATTGTGGAAAAAACTTATAAAATCATACGCCATGGATGCAGTACACCGATGTCCCGAAGGCAAACTATCAAAAAGTGATGTACGGGATTTCCTCGGTGAGCTCCATGATGTAAATCTCTGTTCCCGGAACACAGATGGAACGGGTAATGCATACACCATAGATGGAGACAACAGTTTTGGAACAACGCTCATTTTCAGTGAA
>CBDUQV010000049.1:0-11379 GCA_965369615.1 uncultured bacterium
AATGATTGGTTGATATGAAGGAGATACAGAACATCAAAAGGTGTATCGACAAGCAGACAACTGATGTTCTCTTCCTGTAAGTATTCTATAATGTTTTCAATTCTTTTATTCATTCTTCATCTCTTCCTTCCGGGTTTCTTTGCTCATTCTTCATCGGTATTGAGGTTCCACACGATTTTGTATATCTCACGTTTGGCGAGTACTCTTTTTACATATCCACGTGTTTCACTGTAGGTAATCATATCAAAATAGGTGGGGAGATCTTCAATCCACTTTCTTTTCCATTCCTTTGCTTTGCGTTCCCCTGCATTGTATGCGGCAAGGCTCAATTCGTATCGCTTAAATTTTTTCTGCAGTTCAGCAAAATGAGCAACACCCAGTTCTATGCTTAAATCTGAATTTTTCTTCAGGTCGTCAATACCATTGTATTCAATTTGAATGAAGTTCGCCACTTCTTCTGCCACTGAAGGCAGAAGCTGTGTGAGCCCGATTGCGTTTGCAGTAGATACTGCGGTTCTATTGTAAGCGCTTTCCTGGTGGATGATAGCGATCATGATTTCCGGCTCGACGCCATACTTTCGGGATTTTTCAATTATGGTTGGCAGGTAGAGCAAGGGATATTCGATTTGGAGCAACTCCTTTGGTGCCTTTGAAAAGTAACTGCCAGGTGAACGACCCTTTACTTTGAGTGAATAAAGGATCGATTGATAATCAAAACCCTTCTCTCGGAAAAGCTTTGAAAGCTTGTATGCGACTGTAGTTGTTTGGTTAATTTGTGAAAATGATTTCTCCGCTTCTGATACGAGGCCGATGTTGAGAAAAATCTCACCTCTTCGCCAGTGGATTTTTTCATCCTCGGCTAACAAAATGACCGTATCGGTCCATGTGGAAAGCCACTCCATCATTTCAATATCCTTGATGATGATATTGTCGCCTCCGAGATAGAACGAAAAGTATCCGAGGGGTGTTTTTGTTTTTATGAGATTCCACAAAGAATCACGTTTTGCCTTTTTACCCCTTTTCTCTTCGATCCTGCCAAGCCAGTAAAGCCCGGAGACATGGTCACTCCTACCTTTTTTTGATAGTTCGAGAGCTCTATTAAGGAATTGCCTTGCATCTTTGAATTTGTTTTTTCTGTAGCTGAGTATCCCTCCCCGCAGCATTGCCTTATAAATGTAATCACCTTTCTGGAATTCCTCTTTCATTAACTTATAGATCTCGATTGCAACGTCAAAATTGCCCTCATCCTCTTCAAGGAGAGCAGCTAAAAAGATTGCATTGTCAGCGAGTTTACTCTTTTTGTCTTTGCTTGCTGTTTTGTAATCTTTTTTTGCACTTGTGTAATCACCAATTTTCTCTTCTGCCCTTCCAAGATAATAGATTATTGTCTGTCGTTTTTCAGGATATGTGTTCTTCAGTTTCTTGAATATCTGCACAACCTTTCTGTTCTGACGTAGCTTATAGTACGACATGCCCAGGAGATAATGAACATAGTTGGTGGGTGACAGTTTAACTATTTCTTCAAGTAAGTTTCTTGCGTGAAAATAATCGCCTCTGTTATAGCACAATTGAGCCAATTTCATGTGATTCTTTTTCAGGAGTCTTGAGTTATTCAAGAGCAGGATACCTGCTCTGTATGCACCTGCTCCGCTGTTATCGAGTATATTCTGGTAGATTTGAAATGCTTTCTCTTCATCCTCCAATGAGAGGTAAATATCCCCGCGCTCTAAATCCAGAATACTTACTTTATCGGCAAAATCGCTCTTCATAAGTACAATCAATCGTAACGCCTCATCATATTTCTCGTTTTTCTTGAAGTATGATAACAAATCATGGGCGATAATGTATTTTTCTTTCTTGTTCGTAATAACCTTTCCAAGTTTTCCAAAAAGGTCAACGATACTTTCTGGAACACCATGTGCAATTTGACAGTATGCAATTCGTGTACTCAGAAAACCTGAGATCTCATGATACATAGGGATGAGGGAAATATAGAGTGATTCAGCTTTTATCATATCTCCGGTATTTTCAAGACAGATTGCCTTTTTGATGGTGGATATAGCACCGTCTCCAAGATAGGGAAGCGCATTTTCATAAACTGCTATTCTGAAATACAACTCGCCAAGAATGGAATCAAATTCTGTATTTTTATGTGAGATATTTTTATATTGATGAATGAGCTCAATTGCTTTGGGGTATTCCCTGAATTGCTCGTATAACTGTATGAGTTCAAAAGTTGCCTCTTTTGAATCCTTATCAAAGAAAAGAAGGAGATTGTAGAGATCAAATGCCTTTATGAAATCTTGCTCTTCGACAGATTTTCGTGCTTCGCTCAGCACATTGAGTGTTATGCCATTCTCTTTCTTTGTATCAAAGAAGAAACAACTGAGGAGAAGAAGGGAAAAGACTGTCAGGAATGAGTTAATAATAATTTTTCTTACAAGCATTGGCTTTTTGATTTTAATTATCGATTAGAAACCGTTTAACCTAACTCGTTCGGTGCTCGTTAGTTATCATTCATCATACTTCACCAACCAATGAAAGTCAAGCAAAATCTAAGATTTCTCGAGTTCTTGGGAAACCTTTGATTACACAGGCTGGACCCATTATGTGGTCATCAACAGTCGGAGGTGTTTGTTTACAGCGCAGTGTTCGTTTACACTTATTTGCTATTCTTATTGCCCTTTTACTTCGGAAGGATAATATGGGGGTAACGTTCGTCACGTTTTTCTTCTTTTTTTTCTTTTTTTGATTCTAACTTTTCAGTACCGGGTATAATAATGGTCCCTTTCTCGTCCGGAGGCACAACTTTCTTTGGGAGGAAGTCTATGATATACTTCCATATTTTAGGATCATCGGCAAGTGGATGCTTCTTTACCTGCTTTGCAAAGAGCATAATGTGAGTGGGGATGTATTCTGGCAGAACACCCATTGCAAGAAGTTTGAAATAAGTGTCTATACTAAAAAGAATATGTTCAGGCGCCTTTTTTTGTTCAACTAACGAAATAAAACGGTTTCTTATATTATTAAGGAAATCAGGAGATAGAACGAACTTAATCCCTTCGCGTATGAAATCGATAGGTTCTCGCTCCAGCGAATCCTTTGCGCTCTCAAGATATTCATCCAGTTTCTGGCTATCAAACGCGACATCACGCAGTTCCTCAAGATCTGCGAGTGAAATGGTTGCCAGCATCATTTTACTCAGTATTTCAGGATCAATATGTTTTTTTGAAGAAGGGGGGGGTGTCTTCTTTTTTTGCTTCTTTATTCCTCTTTTCTTTGCCAGGTGATCCCTGACCCGTTTCTTCTTTGTTTGTTTACTCATCTTTGTTTACTTCAAGAATGGTTTCGAGATTTCTTTTGAGTTTTTCAATTTTTGTGATAAAATCCGTCTTTTTCTTTTCCGTGTTCTCAACAACTTCTTTTGGCGCCTTTTTGAGAAATTTCGGATTTGATAATTTCTTGTCGATGTTAATGGTTTCCTTTTCTAATTTCCCTATCTCTTTCGAAAGACGTGATTTCTCAACATCAATATCTATAAGTCCTTTCAAAGGAACAAAAATGTCAGTATTCTCTATTACCCAGGAAGCGGAGAAAGGTGGTTTTGGAATGTTCACGTCAATGGTGAGTTCGTCAACCTTCCCGAGCTCTTTGATGTATATTTCATATTTGGGTATCCACTTGAGAGAATCTGCGTTGGAAGAAGTAATAATACAGGGAGCTAAACGCTTTGGTGGTATACTCATTTCTCCTCTAATGTTTCGGAGAGCCATAATGATTGTTTTCAAACGTTTGATGTCGCTTTCAATTTTCTTATTAATGTACTCTTTATCGGGCTGCGGCCAGGAACTAATCATAATGCTCTTCTCACGATGAGGGAGTCTTTGATAGATTTCTTCCGTTATGAACGGCATAAAGGGGTGCAGAAGTTTCATGAGCGTTTTCAGTGTGTATGCCATAACCGAGCAGATATTCTGGGTCGTTTTTTTATTATTTTGTTTGATGATGGGCTTTATCATTTCGAGATACCAATCACAGAATTCGTGCCAGAAGAAATCATAGAGTGTTTTGGCTACATCGTTAAATCTAAAATGTTTCATAAATGAGGTGATGTCATTCACGAGTTTCTGAATTGCGGAGAGGATCCATTTTCCTTCTACCGTTTCCGCAACAACTGTCTCATCTTTAATGCTATGACTTTGCTTTTCAATGGTGGAAAGAACGAACCGGGATGCATTCCATATTTTGTTCGCGAAGTTTCGTCCAACATCGAGCCTTTCTGTGCTGAAAAGCACATCCTGTCCTTCCGGTGTTATAAAGAGCAATCCAATTCTAAAAGCATCCGCACCATACTGTTCAATAAGGGCTGAAGGATCAGGAGAATTGCCAAGGGATTTCGAAAGCTTTTTTCTGTTTTCATCACGAACCATACCATTGAAATACACATCCTTAAAGGGAATAGTACCCGTGAATTCAATGGATGCCATGATCATTCGAGCAACCCACAGGAAAATTATGTCCCAGCCAGTAATAAGTGTATCTGTTGGAAAGAAGTAGTCCAGTTCCTCTGTCTGCTCGGGCCAGCCCAGGGTTGAGAAAGGCCAGAGCCAGGAAGAAAACCAGGTATCGAGAACGTCCTCGTCCTGTCTGAAATCAACATAACCGCATTGTGCGCATTTTTCTGGTTTTTCAATGCTGACCATGAATTCGTTGCATTTTTTACAGTACCACACAGGAATTCTGTGTCCCCACCATAATTGCCGGGAAATACACCAATCTCTAACGTTCTCGAGCCAGTGAAAATATACTTTCTTCCATCTGGGAAGATGGAAGGCAATCTCACCCCTCTTAACAACGTCAATTGCTTTTTCAGCAAGGGGTTTCATCTTTACAAACCACTGTGTGGAAAGGTAGGGTTCAATTATAGTATCACAGCGATAACATTGACCTATAGCATGATTATGTTCGATCACCTTTTCCATGAGACCCATTTCTTTCAGGTCATTAATAAGTACCTTTCTTGCTTCGAATCTATCCATTCCTTTGTACTTTCCTGCTTCACCAGTCATCTTCCCGTCATCATCGATGACATAGATAATATCCAGATTATGTCTTTTCGATATTTCAAAATCATTTGTGTCATGAGCGGGAGTAACCTTAACCAGGCCAGTCCCAAATTTCCGATCAACGAATTCATCCTCTATGATCTTGATTTTTCTTCCAATAATGGGAATAACAGCTTTTTTATTCTTGTACGGTTTAAATCGGTTATCATCCGGGTGGTATGCCAATGCCGTATCACCCAGCATCGTTTCAGGACGCGTTGTTGCAACAGTTAGAAAACCTTTTTTCCCCTCCACGGGATATTTTATGTAGTATAGCTTTCCCTGTGTATCAATATGCTCAACCTCATCGTTGGAAAGTGCAGTCTTGCAGCGCGGACAATAATTAATTATGTAGTTACCCCTGTAGATAAGACCTTTCTCAAACAACTTGCAGAATACTTGCCGAACGGCACGCGAAAGTCCTTCATCCAGGGTGAACCGTTTTCTCCTCCAGTCGCACGATGATCCCAGAGCTTTTAATTGTGAAATGATTCTCTGTTCATAGATTTTCTTCCATTCCCAGACTTTTTTTACAAATGCGTCCCTGCCGAGGTCATGTCGCGTTATACCTTCTTGAGCGAGCTTTTCTTCTACAACATTCTGGGTTGCTATACCTGCATGGTCTGCTCCAGGAAGCCATAATGCTGCATACCCCTGCATCCTTTTCCACCGGATAACGATGTCCTGGAGTGCCATATTGAGTACATGTCCAACGGTTAGTATGCCGGTGACATTTGGTGGTGGAATGAGAATGGTGTATGGTTTTTTTGTTTTATCAATATCAGCGTTGAAGAGGGATTCCTTCTCCCAGTATTCATACCATTTCTGTTCAATGTCTTTAGGATTGTAAGATTTTTCCACAATCTACCCTTCTATCGATACCTCATAGATGAATTTGACAACCCCGCCTTTTATGTGCTTGAATTCGCCTTCGTCCGTTATTTCCACTCCCATACCGGGTATGTTAATTGAAGGGATAATTCTTTCATCTTTTCCGGTTTCAAGGATTCTGTACCCAATCCTTTCTATTGCAAGTCCGTAATTTTTTAATTTATATGCAACCTTCCTGTTTCGTGCGCGTGCCAGCTTCAGCGTTTTATCGAGCAAGTATCGATAAATTTCCGTTTCAGAGAAATCGCCAATTTTTCTCTCTTCAACCACAGGTTCGATGAATTCCTCGTTCAAAAGCAGGTTGAGGAGGCTGGGGCTATCCAGAAGGATGACCGAGCTGTCGGGATGTCTTGCTTTGGAATACAGATTAGCATCTCGTACAAGATTGCCTGTTACATCAGGATTTCCGTAGGCATTGATAGAGAAGTGAATGTCTTTGTTGATATGACCACTTGTAATTCCAATGCCTATTTGGAAGATTCTTTTGTAGATTGGCGGAAGCTGAGCGTAACTTATACCCTTGAAGATGAGTTTTCTTTCTTTTTCTTCCTTAAACCAGTTAGAGTACTCAACAATGTTTTCACTTACAAAAGTTTGGGCTTCGAGCATCATTTCCTTTGCGGTAAGAATTGCCCTTTTTGAGCTTTGCTCACTTTCTCTCAGCATGAGATCGTCTTTCGAGAGCTTTCTATGGATCAGCTCATGTGGCATTTGTCCCATTGAAAAGATTTTGCCAAAGAGCTCTCTCGAATTTTCAGCAAAGAGGAGAATACCCCCATCTCCAGTATCCTTTATTGGAAAAGCACCATATTTTTGTGCAATTTTAAGCATGCGTTTGCCAAATTTCATGCGAATGGAGCTTTCAATCTGGGCATTTCCCAGCTTCATGCCCATAAAAGTCGAACCACGAATGTCATAAACGAGCACCGATACCAATCGTGAAAAGTTCTTCACGAGTATGGAAACAATGCCTGTATCCTTGCTCCCCAACTCTTTATCTTCATCACCGAGCAATATTCCCATCTTCATGTATTTGTTCTCTGGCAGCAAATAATCGCCCACGTAAAGAATTTCCTTTTCAAGATGCGGCAGCTCTTTTCGTCCCTCTTCTATTATGGTTGGAGGCCAGATGGAGAAGAATTTCATGAGTGCATCCTGGATGTACAGAGGAATGATTGCGTCTTCAAAGCACTTTATGAATCTTCGTAACAGCCTATCAGGATAGTATTTTTTTCCAAGAAAATGCTTTTCGCAAAAAGCATTGAAGATTTCTTTGTTTTCTTTCTTCTCTGATATTTTGAGAATATTTTCTGCTCCGGCAAGAATCTTTGAAGAAAGTGTATTGACGTTTTCTCCATGGTGCTTAATAAAGGCAAAGTACAAGTTTGAGAGGTTTTCAATCTGAGTCGCCTTTCTGAGTTGCTCCGAGTGTTTGATGAGTTGATCCAGGGTCAAGGTTTCCAGTTTTCGATATTCATTTATTGCATTGTCCAGTTTCGTTTTCTTTCGCATTATTTCCCGGATAGACCACATTTTTTTATTGATGAAGGCGTTGAGAATCTCTGATCTTTCGGAAATTTCATCGGTGTTTGCAATGCGTGTTCCTTCTTTAATGGTTTTAACCTCAGAAAGGATTGCTTCCCAGAGCAGATTGCTTGTCTCATCAAATCCGTCGAAGTTCTTTTCAATTTCTTTCTGTGTTTCAAGTTTCTTTTCTTCAAGTGAAGCAAGCTTTTTTGAGACGGATTGTTTCACCGTGGTGATTATTTCATTGGCTGCCGCTTTTGATAGGGGAATTTCTATGCTGTCCAGGAGTTCCTGCATGGTTTGAATTTCCTGTGATAAGAGGGTCTGGAGAAGATTCTTCTCGATTGTTTGCCGGAGTTCATTGGAAAGCAATTGGTAAACCTGATTAAAGAGTGTTAATGATAATCCTCTTGGAAAAAGGATTTCCTCAAGTTCCTTTTCACTTATCTTGCTGATTGGATGGGAATAAACAGGTATTTTCTTGAGTAGGGTCTCTATAAATTGTGCAGTTTTTTCAGGCAGTGGAATATGGCTTTTCTTCAATACAAGAGTGAGGGCGTTGTTCAAGGTTTTTGTTATTTCATTGTTGGCGTAAGTAATGAATTTTTCAGGTTTATCAGTTGTTTGCGTTTGAATAACACGGGAAATCATGTGCTTAATTAAGATATGAAAAAGCATTGAACCGGCAGTATAGTTTTTACTGAATTCAGTATAGTATGGAATGAGCGTATTTTCGAGATTCTTTCTGGTCTTCTTTATACCTTCAGCCAGCGCTGCTTTGTTTGTTTCATTTTCCAGAATGTGGATAGTATTGCTGACGTATGTGGCAAGGGATCCCCTTAGCCTATCGCCCACAAGGACATAGATCTTTCCCGTAGTAACATAATTCCTGAGTAGCTTTATGATATTTTTGGGGAAACCGATGAGATTCCATCTGTATTCAAGCTTATTGAGATCTTTATTAAATTGCTCTTTCTGTCCGAAGATAGAGCAGAGACTCATCTTTTCTTGATCACTGTACAATGCACTTTTCTCAATTTGCCCAGCAGTTACAATCCTTTGCTTTTGCATAAGAAAATATAATATCAATACATATTATGTTTGTCAAGAATAAAAAGGAATGCACCTATTGTGCTTAACGAATCTTCAAACGTGCTGGTTGCAAGCTTACAACCGTTTGATGAGTATGGATAATTGTCTTGACTGCATGAAAAACGTGTGATATAGGTTTCCCGTGAAGAAAAAGGAAACTGCATCCAGAAATAGAACGCTATCATTGACGATACAGGAGGGAAATAGGTTCAGAGCTCAATTAAAGGAAATTACCGGCTCTGTCTCGAAAAAAGGCATTGAGAACAGTGTCATCCATGGTGATATTTTTGAAATAATAGATTTCATGCCCTCCTCTTTTATTGATTTGCTATTTGTTGATCCTCCGTATAATATGACAAAGAAGTTTAACCTCACATCATTCAAGAAATTGAAACTGAAAGAATATATGGATTGGATGGATGCATGGCTTGGGAAGGTGACGCGACTCCTCAAGCCAACAGCGTCAATATATATTTGCGGAACATGGGAGTCTTCGAGCGTAATTCATTTGCTCTGCGATAAATATTTCATTGTAAGGAACAGGATAACCTTTGAGAGGGAGAAGGGTAGGGGAAGCAGAAGCAACTGGAAGAATAATTCGGAAGATATCTGGTTTTGTACTGTTTCAAATAAGTATACATTCAATAGTGGTAGCGTTAAACTGAAAAAACGTGTCAGAGCACCTTACAGGGTTGCGGGCAAGCCAAAAGGATGGCTTGACTCAAAATCCGGAAAATTCAGATTGACGTTCCCTTCAAACATATGGGTTGATATTACCATTCCATTCTGGTCTATGCAGGAGAATACGCCTCATCCAACGCAGAAGCCAGAGAAATTGCTTGCAAAGGTCGTTCTCGCGAGCTCAAATAAAGGCGATGTTGTGTTTGACCCGTTCGCTGGTACTGGAGTGACGGGAGTCGTTGCAAGGAAATTGGGAAGAAAATTCACGCTCGTGGAAATAGACGAAGAATATTGTCTCTATGCTTTAAAACGTCTGGAAAAAGCTGGGCATAATAGGGTTATCCAGGGATATGGAAATGGTTTTTTCTGGGAAAGAAATGTCCCCCTTCATGACAGGAAGAAGTAAAAAGGTGAAAGATATTACAGGTATCATTGGCGTATTGGTATGCATCTGTTTTCTCTTCGGGAGTAATCTTGCCGCGCAGCATCGAAACGCCATAGGGATGAAGACATATGAATGGACCGCTACCTTCGGAGGAGTAAATGGCGATGTAGCTTACTCTGTCCAGGAAACAAGGGACAGGGGTTTCATTATTGGTGGTGTATCAAATTCATACGGGCCAGGAAAAACCGATTTGTATTTTATCAGAACGGATTCATTGGGTAAGAAGTTGTGGTCAAAAACGTATGGCGGTGCAGGGAGTGATTTCGCTTTTTCAGTGTTACAAACAATTGATAACGGTTTTGTGGCGGTTGGTTATACACGATCACTCGGAGAAGGAGAAACGGATATATATATTGTTAGAACCGATGAAAATGGTGACATACTCTGGTCAAGAACTTATGGTGGGAAGGGATACGAGAGGGCATCATCAATCCAGCCAACAACTGATGATGGTTACATTATTGCAGGATGGACAGCTTCGTTTGGCGCTGGTGGTCTGGATATTTATATGCTCAAGATAACTGCAGATGGTGCGGTCCAATGGTCAAAGACGTATGGCGGACAAGGAAATGATTATGGATATTCAGTGAAGGAAACGTATGATGGGGGATACATTATAGCAGGATTCAGATGGGGACTGCTGGAAAAGCAATCCGATATGTATGTTATAAAAACTGATAAAAATGGCAATGTCAAATGGAGTAAAACGTACGGGGGTAGTGGGCAAGACTATGGTCGTTCGATCCAGGAAACACCTGATGGAGGGTACATTGTCGCAGGCTACACAAATTCATTTGGTTCTGGATCTCATGATATGTTCTTGGTACGAATCGATTCATTGGGCGATACTCTATGGACAAAGGTATATGGAGGAGAGGGCGTAGATATATGCAGTGCAATGGTGAGTTCCCCGCAAGGTGGGTACGTTTTGGGAGGGTGGACCACGTCTTTTGGCGCTGGAGAAGAGGATGTATACTTTGTTGAGGTTGATTCAATGGGAAACGAACTGAGAGCAAGGACATATGGTGGTGATGGTACCGACCAGGCTTTTGCAATCAACACGACTGCTGATGGAGGTTTTATTATCTCAGGTTTCACAAGGTCATTTGGTGCTCAGAAAGCAGATGTCTATCTCGTTAGAATTTCGGCGCAGTAAATCAATGATTCAATAAGTGAGGGAATAATTCATATCTTATTGATAAACCAAGCGCAGCTTTCCTTCGCATTGTGATAAGGCATTCATTACTCAAACCGGCTCATATCAGGAAATTCCAGAAAACGGTCTACGATTATCACAGAAAATGCGGACGAATGCTACCATGGAGGAAAACTGCGGATCCGTACAAAATTCTTGTGTCAGAAGTCATGCTGCAGCAGACGCAGGTTTCACGGGTCATTGATCGGTATCAACAGTTTATCAATACCTTTCCCACTATCAAATTTATGGCGAGTGCATCCCTGCATGAAATTTTGTTTGTTTGGAAGGGATTAGGATACAATCGCAGAGCACATTCGTTAAAGAGGCTGGCGGAAATAATCGTAACGGAATACAATGGCAGGATTCCTTCAGATTTCGAATTGCTTGTGAACCTTCCAGGAATTGGAAACGCAACAGCGAATGCAATACTTGCTTTTGCT
>CBDUQV010000050.1:0-11302 GCA_965369615.1 uncultured bacterium
TGCAGATCGGTGATGACCATCTGCAACGTAAAGATGGTCAAGCTTTGTAAATGCATTTTGTATGTTTTCAATGATCTCTTTATCTTCAACGATATAAAATGTATGCCGTATGTTGTCGTCAGCAACGAAATCATAGACTGGTTTGACCTGCTGTGCTTTTTTGATGAGGACATCAATGTGCCTATCTGCCTTGTATGTTAAGAAAACCGGACCTGCCTGAGCGTTTAGGATGCTGATGTGTTTTGCTCTGTCTTTTTCTTTTTCAAGTCTTGTGTGCTCATGTTTTTTTATCTTCTCCTGTTCATAATCTTCGACGGAAACAGTGGCAACAAGACCGTTCTGTATATGATTTCCCATCTGGAGTTTATAGATGTAGAAGCAACTCTGTTTATCCTGGACTAAGTAACCTTCATCAATTAATCTTTTGAGATTAGCCTTTCCCTTGTTATAAATCTGTTCATCGTAAAGGCTGACAGATGGATCTACATCGACTTCCGGTTTTATAACATGGAGAAAGCTGCTCGGATTTTCCTTCACCATTTCTCGTGCTTCATTTGAATTCAAAACATCGTAGGGAGGTGAAGCAACTTTTTCTGCAAATTCTGGTTTTGGTCTGAGTCCCTTAAATGGTCTCACGATTGGCATTGTAACTCCTTTCTTACTGCAATTATTCTTTGGTTTTGATTTTTGTTTTGCATTGAGGACAGAATAAATAAACGCCTGTTCGTGCAAATTTTTCTACCATAAAGGGATTCTTGCAATTTTGACATTTTTTTGGAACGGGTTTATTCCATACCGCGAATGTGCAATCAGGATATTTACTGCAACCATAAAATACTTTCATTTTTTTTGTAACTTTTTCAACGAGCTCGCCCGTGCAGCCCTCTTTCGGGCAGGGTACCCCTGTTGTAACTGCGCTTGAGTAATCGCATTGCGGGTATTTCTGGCAGGAAATAAAGCGCCCAAATTTTCCCCTTCGTATGATGAGTGCGGAATCACACTGTGGACATGTACCATCTACTTTTTGTGCATCGAGGTGCTTTGTGTTCTTGCAATCAGGATATCCTGAACAGGCAAGGAAGCGACCGTATGTTCCCCATTTTATAATCATTGGTTTTCCGCAGAGTTTACATATCTCATCAGTTTTTTCTTCAACCTGTTTTTTTATTTTTGTAACTGCCTTATCAACCTTATTGAGCATATTGGAAAATGGCTTATAGAAATCATTGAGGACGGTGAGCAGTTCTTTTGTTCCTTCCTCGATTTCGTCGAGCTCTTCTTCCATCTCTTTAGTAAAGTCATAGTTGAATATTCCCTCAAAGTAATCGATGAGGATCTTCAGAACAACTCTTCCAAGCTTAGTTGGAATAAGCGCACGTGCTTGTTTTGCCACATAACCACGTTCTTGTATCGTACTTATTACAGGTGCATAGGTACTCGGTCTTCCGATACCCTTTGTTTCGAGTTGTTTAACAAGCGAGCCCTCTGTATACCTTTTGGGTGGTTCCGTGAAGTGCTGGCTCTTTTTAAGTGACAGAAGGTCAACTTTTTCTCCGGAAATGAGTGGAGGAATGATGAACTCATCTGGTTTTTCTTCCTGTTTCAATAACGTTGTGAATCCCTTAAAAATTACTTTCCTTGAGTTTGACCTGAAGAGAAATACGTCACCTTCCATTTCTGCCGTCACCGATTCATAGATTGCATCTGCCATCTGTGATGCGATGAACCTTGTCCAGATAATTGAGTAGAGTTTGAATTGAGAGGGATTTAGATATGGTTTTACCGATTCAGGGGTTCTCCGGGCAGCAGTTGGGCGTATTGCCTCATGAGCACCCTGTGTACCTTTTCTTGATTTGAATATACGTTTTCGTGCGGGTACATATGTTTCTCCAAATTCATCTTTTATGTAGGCCAATGCTTCGTTTTGCGCCTTCTCTGCAATTCTGAAGGAGTCAGTTCTCATATATGTAACGAGACCAACAGGCCCTTCTTTGCCCAGTTCAATTCCTTCATACAATTGTTGTGCAAGGACCATTGTTTGTTTTGTTGAAAAATTGAACCTTATGGAAGCATCTTGCTGAAGACTACTTGTGATAAATGGTGGAGGTGGAGATTTGCTTACATTCTTTTTCTCGTACTTTGATACCTTGTATGCAGCCTTCTTGATATTGGTGAGAAGTTTTTCTGCATCTTTTTCTGAAGTTATGTTTGGTTTTTTTTCACTGATTTTAGCAAGCGAAGACCTGAATTCACCGTTGTCTTCTTTTTTGAATAGTGCTTCAATGGTCCAGTATTCCTCCTTTTCGAAACATTCAATTGCTTCTTCTCTCTCAACTACCAGGCGCAGTGCAACCGTTTGTACCCTTCCAGCACTCAAACCTCGTCTGACTGTTTTCCATAAATAAGGACTTACTTTATAGCCAACGAGACGATCGAGAATTCTACGGGCTTGCTGCGATTTAACAAGATTGAGATTGATGTAGCCAGGTTCTTCAAGCGCTTTTTCGATGCTCTCCTGAGTAATTTCATAAAAGAGCACCCTGAATGGCACAATTTTCTTTGCTATTTCCTGTGCAAGGTGGTAAGCAATGGCTTCCCCTTCTCTATCGGGATCTGTTGCCAGGTAAATGCTTGAAGCATCCTTCGCCGCTTTCCTAAGCTGCTTAATAAGTTTAGTTTTCCCTTTGATTATAGCATACGTGGGTTCGAAATTATTTTCAACATCAACGCTGAGTTTATTTTTGGGAAGATCAATGATGTGACCATTTGAGGAAAGAATGGTATATCCTTTGCCTTTGAGATAGCGCTCAAGGGTTCGTGCTTTTGTTGGTGATTCGATAATGAGTAGTTTTTTATCCACGCTTTTTCCTCTCTATTCCGTATTACAGCAATGAGATGTCTTTTTGCCGCAGCTTTCGTAGAGCAACCTTAACACCCCTTTTATATCATCAGGAAGCGGGGAGTAGAAGGTCAGGAATTTCTTTTTTCTTGGATGAAAGAATGAAAGCTGTGTTGCATGAAGCGCTTGCCTTTTAATTGATTTCAAGATTGAATCAAAGAGGTCCTTGTTCTCTTTACCAATACCGGTGAGTATTGAAGGTTTTCTTCCGCTATAATCCGCATCTCCTATAACTGGATATCCAAGATGAGAGAAATGAACTCTGATCTGGTGGGTTCTCCCTGTCTCAAGCTGGGCACGAATGTATGTTGCAATATTGAATCTTGTAATTACCTTGAAGTGTGTCGTAGCTTTTCTTGATGTAAACGGTGTTACCTTCATTTTTTTTCTTTCAAGGGTATTTCTTCCAATCGGAGCCTCAATAGTTCCTCTGTTTGTTGGGAGTACGCCCCAGACGAGAAGCAGGTACATCCTCTTCATTTCTCTATTTTGTACCTGTTTTCCAAGCGCAGCATGCGTACGTTCCTCTTTGGCAAAAACGAGAAGTCCTGATGTATCCTTATCAATTCGGTGAACGACACCAGGTCTTGCCATATCATCAGTAAGTGAAAGCCTTTTAGATGTGTGATACAGAAGAGCATTAACAAGGGTTCCACTGAGATTCCCACGTGCTGGATGAACAACCATTCCTGGCGGTTTGTTAACAACAAGAAGATGGTTGTCCTCATAAATAATGTCAACGGGAATATCCTCAGGTTCAACAGTGCTTGACCCCCTGTATTCATACTTTACTGAAAGGAGTTCTCCCGAATGTACAATATGATGCGATTTTGCAGGCTTGCCATCTATCAACACATTCTCACTTATAATAAGCTTCTGAATTCTTGATCGGGAGAGCCCGAGTCCTAAGCCCATAAGATATTTGTCAAGTCTGATCCCTCTTCCTTTGCGAATCGAGACCTTTTTCTCAAAACATTTTTTCATTGGGAGGAAATGAGCTAAATCTATGCAAGAATGAGTGATAAATACTCTCTTTCAATATCTATAATGTGTTTGATCCCCTTTTTTGCAAGAGAGAGCATTTTATTGAGATCTTTCGTTGCAAAAGGACTTCCCTCGGTGATTGAGGCTATTTCTATGAAACGTGATTCCTCATCCATTACAATATTCATGTCAACATCGAGTTTTGAATCCTCTTCGTATTCAGGATCAAGAAGTATTTTGTCTTTCATTTTCCCGACACTAATTGCGCCGATGAGATGTGCAACAGGGAGTTTCTCAATGTAACCGCAGGTAACCATGTCCCTTAATTGAATATAGAGAGCAATTATGCCTCCATTAACTGCAGCGGTTCTTGTTCCGCCATCGGCCTGGATGACATCAACATCTACGATAATGGAATGACCATCCAGTAATGAAAGGTCACAGGCAGCTCTTAATGATCTTCCAATAAATCTCTGTATTTCGTAACTCCTTCCTGAGAGCGCTACTCTTTCTCTCAGAATTCTGTTCCGCGAAGAGCGTGGAAGCATTCCATATTCCGCTGTTATCCATCCCATTGATTTTCCATCAAGAAATTTTGGAACTGTCTTTTGCATGGTTGCGACACATAAGACCTTGGTCATGCCAAGCTCAAACAGAACCGATGCCTCCTCCCCCTTGATAAATTCAAGTGTAACAGTGATGTTCCTTAGCTCTTCGTTCGTTCTATTTTTTCTCATTTTAGCATACCTGCTCCACAATGTTCTCTCTCATTGAGGGAAATATCCGGCAATGAAGTTGGGCTGCCTACTTTGGTTTCTCAGATTGTTTTTCTTTTTCCATGGATTTTGTTTCTGACATCTGGCAATTTCCATCAAATAACACACCTTCTTCAATGATTAATTTTTTGCAAATGAGGTCTCCATCGAATCTTGCGCCAACCTGGAGTTCCACCTTTTCTTTTGTTTCTAAATTACCATTGATAATGCCACCAATTATTGAATTCTTTGTTTTAATCGTTCCCTTGAGTTTACCTGTTTTTCCAACAATGAGTGTTTCGGAAACAGTCATTTCTCCATCGAAGCCACCATCGATTCTCAAACTTCCTACAACCTTAAGATTTCCTTTAAACTGTGTTCCATTCCCAAGGATGTTCATCATTGTATCTGATTTTTGCATCATTCCTCCTTTAATGTGTCTGTCCCGTAAGAAAAAACAGCTGAGGATTAACGTTTCTATCACCCACCATAATCTCATAATGGATATGGGGTGCAGCAGCTTTTCCTGTTTGACCGACACTTGCAATAATTTCTCCCTTCCTTACAAAGTCACCTTTCTTAACGTAAATTGTTGAACAGTGTCCATAAAATGTTGCATAATCGAATGAGCCTTCAATTTTAATGGAATTGCCAAAAATTGAGTCCCAGCCTGCAAAAGAGATGGTACCATCCATTGCCGAAAAAACAGGTGTTCCGATTGGTGCTGCAATATCAATTCCTTTGTGAATATCATTAAAACGTTTTGTTATCCAGCCGTTCACAGGAACGATGTTTGGAATGGATCTGCTTTGCTTTTTTGATTCCTCCAGATAATTAGCCATTTCGGGATTTTCGAATACCGTCTCCGCTGGTTTGTAAACCACCTCTTTTTCATCGCTCATAATAACGGGGTTATTAGTAATTTCATTTTCAGGGATTGATTTTTTTCTCTTTATTCCCAGGGCGATTTCAAGTTTTTCTCTCTGCTTTGATATTTCTACAATATCTTCTTCCAGTGTAATGATCTTTTTAAACTCTTCCTCAAGATATTTATTTCTCTCTTCAAGGTTCTGCACCTTCATGGCTTTAACATAGACCTTTCCATAGAATGAAACAAGTGCAACAATTCCAAGAAAGAAAATAGTAATAAGTGTAAGAATAAATGTAATGAATGGTTTTGATATTTGTTTGTTTATTGCTGTTACTCCATCTGATGAGAATATCTGGATAGTGTAGTATTTACGTCTCATGGTATACCTTTTTAATTAATGATTGAGGTTCTGTCTTTTTTTAAAAATGCAACAATGAGTCTCACTGCAGCATCAACATCATCTATGTCAAGCACCTCAGATGCACTGTGTACGTACCGTGTCGGTATTGATATTGCACCTGCAGGAACTCCTCCTTTTGTAAGTTGGATCGCAGTTGCATCCGTAGTTCCTCTTTCCAACACTTCGAATTGGTAGGGAATACTGTTTTTCTTGGCAGTATTTACGAGGGCATTGACAATCCTTGGATCACAAACTATCCCTCTGTCCTTGACTTTAATTGCTGCACCACCTCCAAGCTCAACGGACATCTTCTTTGCATCAGGTGTATCACCCGTTCCCGTAACATCAATGGCGAGCGCAATGTCTGGAGTAACGTCAAAAGCAGATGTACGAGC
Organism: uncultured bacterium; assembly: GCA_965369615.1. Lineage (GTDB taxonomy): Bacteria > Hydrothermota > E44-bin80 > E44-bin80 > E44-bin80 > SOKD01. Next base: position 6,305 of record CBDUQV010000050.1, read on the forward strand.
ACCTTTTAACCCCACTTCCTCCTGAGCAGTAAAAACAAAGTATGTATCGTTTTTTACTTTCTGTTTGAGTCTTTTTGCAGCTTCGATGAGTATGGCACAGCCTATCCTGTCATCGAAAGCCTTTGATGTAATTCGCTGTCCCATGTCATGAAATTTCCTTTCGTAGCAACCAAAAGAACCGATGGGAATGAGTTTCTCTGCTTCTTTTTTATTTCTGGCTCCAATATCAATGTATAATTTTTTCATTTCAATAGGGTCAGTCATTGTTTTTCTTTGTTCTTCGCCAATGACACCAACGCTCCCATTGGCGAAAATCACACGGGCGGTCAGTGAATGGATTGGAAAGAAACCACCGACATTGGAGAAGCGTATGAATCCGTTTTTATCTATGTAGCTTGTTACCACTCCTATCTCATCCATATGTGCTGCAAACATAACTTTTATTCCCTTTCCTTTGATGTGCGTAATGAGGTTACCCAGTTTATCGGTCTTTGTACTGTCAACATAGTTTTTTATCTCATCATATATGAGTTTTCTGACCTTTCCCTCATATCCCGATGGACCAAATGCTTCGGTTAGTTTCTTGATTAAATTCTTCATTTTCCCTCCATCTTTCCAATATCTCTGAGAATTGCTTCTGCCAAACGCAATGAATTTTTATAGTCCTTTAGATTCATTAATGAAACAGGAGAATGTATGTATCGCGCCGGAACTGCTATAATTCCGCAGGTGACTCCGCGTTGGGAAATGTGTATCCTTCCAGCGTCTGTTCCTCCTATACCGGGTTGTTTCATCTGGTATGGAATTGATTTCTTTTCTGCAATGGTCTTTATTCTTCTGAGAAATTCTCTGTCTGCAATCATACTTCTGTCGATGACCGTTAATGTTGGGCCCTTTCCAAGAAATGGTGTTCTTGCGGTATCCGTATCAGAAGGGAAGTCGCCAGCACCTGTTCCCTCAAGTATAATCGCAAAATCAGGTTTTATTCGATTTCCAATGACACACGCGCCTCTTAACCCGATCTCCTCCTGGGTTGTGAAAACGGCATAAAGCGGGAATTGAAAGCGGCTTTTTATGAGATCAAGTATGAGAGAGCATCCGATACGGTCATCGAAAGCTTTGCCTTTAAGAATATGAGAAGTTGTTTTTTCGAATGCAGTGTCGAAGTATGCATAATCTCCAATACTGATGTCCTCAATTTCCTTGTCGGATGTTGCTCCTACATCAATATACAGTTCCCCAAATTCAGGAGTTTTTCCTGCTTCTGTCTTATCAAGAAGATGAATCGGTTTAACACCAATAATACCTTTAATTTTCTTTTTGCCTATTCGTACTGTTTTCGAAAGGATAACATGAGGGCTTATTCCTCCTACTCGTGAGAATTTGAGTGTTCCATCCTGTTTTTTGCCGGTTATTATAAAACCAACTTCATCCATGTGCGCAACGATGAGAACAACAGGTTTTTTCTTTTTTGCTCTTTTATAGCATATCAGGTTACCAAGGGCATCCGTATTTATCGTATCTACAAAATCTTTAATATTTTTCTTGATAAAATTTCTAACTGCGCCTTCATCACCTGCCGCGCCATCAAGATTTGATAGTTGTTTAAGCAGCATACGATTCTCCTTCAAGCATTTTTGTATTCAGGTTTGCTATAAACAAAGAAATAAGCCGGGTAGTTCTTGTAATATCCTTGAGAGAAACCACTTCACAGGGAGTATGCATATAGAAAAGTGGAATAGAGATGAGAATAGTCGGGATTCCTTTTTTCGAAATTTGAATACTTGAAGCATCTGTGCCGGTGACAGTCGGCTCGGCTTCGATTTGATAGGGGATTTCATACTCTTTTGCAATTTGCACCATGCTCTTTTGCAGAACAGGGTTTATATTTGGGCCCACCGCAATAACTGGTCCCTTACCGAGTTCAACCGGGTGTTCTGCGGGGAAGCCAGCCTGTTTGCCGAAGCCGACATCAATTGCTATAGCAGCATCCGGGGTGATGTTGTATGATGAACTGAGTGCACCGAGCCCAGTAATTTCTTCCTGGACAGTGAACACTCCATAGACATCCCATTCATGGTGGAGTTTATTCAATTCATTAAATGTTGATATAAGGGAAGCAACACTTGCCCTGTTATCGAGTGATTTACCACAATACCGTTCATTATAAAGCTCATCAAGGTTCTTGCGAAAACTTACAAAATTACCAACCTGCACATTTCTTTTCAACGTGTTTCCGGATAGGCCGACATCAATGAAGAGATCCTCAATGGGCAAGACATTGTTCTGTTTGTCTCTGGGAAGAAAATGAGGGGGGATGTTGCCAATAATACCTTTTAAAGGTTTTCTTCCATAAACCATAACCTCTTGACCGGGAAGAATCCTTGTGTCGAATCCCCCAATGGTTGAAAAGCGCAGAACAGTATCCTGGATCAGGGTAATGATGAGTCCAATTTCATCAATGTGTGCTGCAAGCATAACTTTTCCAGATTTTCGTTTGCCTTTTTTGAAGGCAATAAGATTCCCAACCCGATCTTCACTGAATTGAACTGAAATTTTCTTTAATTCTTCTTTAACAATTTCCTTAGGGCTTTTCTCTTGCGCTGAAACCCCCGCTGCTTCTGAGAGTCGTTCAAGTAACCCTTTTAAATCAATCATTATTGCCCCTTCTAATCAATTGAAATTGACAGAATTTCCAGTAATCTTTCGAGGTCTTCCTGTGAATAGAATTCGATAATGAGTTTTCCTGTATTGCCCCGTTTCTGGATTGTGCAGCGCGTTCCAAACTTTTCTCTGAGAATACGCTCTGCCTCATTGGTAAACGGGTCTTTTCGTTCCCTTTTTTTTCTTTTTACGGTTCTCTTCTGGATCAGTCGCTCAACATCTCTAACACTCAGTTTTTTCTGTATTATCTCCTTTGCAATCGAAAGCATAGATGTTTCGTCACTAAGGCTCAGAAGAGCCCGTGCATGACCTTCTGATACTTCATTCCGTTTTATCATTGACTGTATGGAAAGAGGAAGTTTCAGGAGTCTAAGTCTGTTGGCAACCGTTGAGCGTTCTTTGCCAACAACCCGGGAAACATCAGATTGTGTCAGCTTAAACTCCTTAATAAGACGATTAAATGATTTGGCTTCTTCAATAGGATTTAGGTCCTTTCTCTGAAGATTTTCAATGAGTGCGATTTCAAGGACTTCTCTGTCTGACAAATCCCTTATAACAACAGGGATATCCTTCAAGCCAGCTTTCTTAGCAGCTCTGTACCGTCTCTCACCGCAAACAAGTTCGTATACCTTTCCACTTCTTCTTACGACAATTGGCTGGATGATTCCTTTGCTTTTAATCGATTCAATGAGATTCTCAATTTGTGAGTTGCTATAATCTTCGCGGGGTTGGTACGGATTGGGACGGATTATGGCGAGGGGAAGGAAAGCTTTATCCTTCTTCAAATCCTCCTGGGGAAAGAGTGCGCCGAGTCCTCGTCCCAGAGCTTTTTTAACCATTTTTGAGCATTTCCTCTGCAAGGCTCATGTAGCTTTGCGCTCCTGTTGAATGAATATCATAGAGCGCTACTGGCTTGCCAAAGCTCGGTGATTCAGCGAGTCGTACATTTCTTGGAATGAGGGTTTTGTAAACCTTATCGCCAAAGTACTTCTTTACTTCTTCGTATACTTGCTTTGATAGATTTAAGCGTGCATCGTACATGGTAACGAGGATACCTTCAATGATCAGATCTTTGTTGTAGCTCTTTTGAACGAGTGCTATGGTGTTTAACAATTTACCGAGACCCTCCATTGCATAAAACTCACTCTGTATGGGGATGAGAACAGAATCCGCGGCAACCAGTCCATTTATGGTAAGGAGTCCAAGTGAAGGTGGACAGTCAATAAATACAAAGTCAAACGTTTCGCGTATCTCTTGTATGGAGTTCTTAAGGAGGTATTGACGGTTTTCGCTATTAGCCAATTCAATCTCAGCACCCACCAGGCCAACTTCAGATGGAATGAGCTTAAAGTGTTTGAGTTTTGTTTCCTTGATGGTTGTTTGAATATCAATATCTGTAACAAGAAGATCGTAGATTGTATGGTTGATACCATTGCTGCCAAAGCCAAGCCCACTCGTTGCATTTGCCTGTGGATCGATATCAACAAGAAGGACATTCTTTTCAGCAATTGCAAGACTGGTGCAGAGATTGATGGCTGTTGTTGTCTTCCCAACGCCACCTTTTTGGTTTGCTACTGCAATTACCTTTGACAGTACTGCCTCCTAAATCTTGATATTTATAAACATAACAATTACATCTGTTAGTTTTTCCAAACAACAGAATAAAATAGCAGATATTCAACTTTTTGTCAAGAGAAATTGATTTCATAATGGCTCTGAAAACTGAATTTGCTTGACTTGCAATGTTTTATGGCATAGTATGAATCGAAAGCTGCGGGCGTACAATAGAGTATGGTTGAGAACTAAAATCTAAGATGCAGAAGTAATGAGGAGGTGACATGATTGCGCGATATACCACACCGTTCATGAGAACGCTATGGAGTGATGATACAAAATTTGCCAAATGGCTCGTTATTGAGATTGCAGTGCTTGAAGGATGGGTGAAAACCGGAGCTGTCAAGAAGAGTGTTCTTGCACGAGTTAAGAAAAAGGCTCGCTTCACTGTCAAAAGAATTGAATTGATAGAAAAGAAGGTAAAACACGATGTTATTGCCTTCTTGACCAATGTTGCAGAGCATGTGGGGAAAGATGCCCGATTTATCCATATGGGGATGACCTCGTCCGACGTACTTGATACTGCGTTTGCATTACTCTTAATTGACGCTGGCAAAAAATTGCTTGAGGATTTGAAATTGCTTAAAAGAGCACTGAAACAGCTGGCGAGGCGGCACAAAAAGACACCCATGATTGGGCGTACCCATGGAATTCATGCTGAGCCGATTACGTTTGGACTCAAATGTCTGTTGTGGTACGATGAGGCTGTGCGAAATGAAA
>CBDUQV010000051.1:0-10994 GCA_965369615.1 uncultured bacterium
ATGAAAGCCCCTTTAGCAGCCGCACAACCTTCAGATTTTCAATTCCGGCTGCAGGGGATGTGTATCTCGATACATATAAAAGTCTCGGAGAGAAGGTGCGCACCTTGATATCGGGAAGGCATTACCAAAGAGGGATACACACGCTGCCATGGGACGGCAGAAATGACTACGGGCGCCTTCTTGCACCGGCTGTCTATTACTATGTTTTTCGTCTCATCAGAGACACCGGTGATGAAGACAAGATAATAAAGAAGACCGCTATTGTGAAATAGGATTCCACAAGCGAGATCAACTATGTTTACTTCCTTTTTTCTTACGCTTCTGCTCTCGGGCTTCGGCAACGAAGAAGCGGGCACTTCTGCGTTTCCCATCCTCAGACAGGCCTTCGGCCCCCGGGCTTCTGCTCTCGGAGAGAGCTATGTGGCTCTCAGCAATGATGCAACTGCCGCGTGGTGGAATCCCGCAGGGCTTGGAACAATAGAGCAGAACTATGTTTATTTCTCGCATCAAGAGTGGTTTCTTGATACCCAGGACGAATACGCATCGGGGATCATGCATACACCCTATGGAACATTCTCTGCTTGCATCATCTATTCTGGCATTGCTGATGTTGAATCCTGGTCGGAGAATGAACAACAACTTTCATCATTCAATACGTCAACTACGTTAGTGCATCTTGCCTTTGGTGGAGAGATTGTGGATGGATTATTCATAGGTGGGGGTTTAAAGGGTATTCACGATGATCTCCATACGGTAACAGCCACCGGTGGGTGCATGGATATCGGGGTTCTCTACCATTTCAAAGAATGGATTTCCATTGGCGGGGTTCTGCAAAACCTTGGCCCATCAATCAACTATACGACTACCGCAGTACCGCTTCCCATTGGCGCAAGGGCAGGATTGAGGATAGCATATCGAGAGGACCTGACCTATGTTCTTGACGGAAATATCCCTTCAAAGGGAAAACCGGAACTCCATACAGGATTGGAGTATTCGTTGCTGAATACCCTCCATCTTCGTGCGGGGCTCAGAACCGGTCCACAAAGCACGTCGGTGGGAATTTTCACCTTTGGAACGGGGATCAACTGGCTTAATCTTGGCTTTGATTACGCATTTGTGCCCTATTCCATTCTGGGATCAACACATCGTATTGCGATCTCTTACAGTTTCAGGTCATTTTTCGAAAAGGAAAAGAAGCGTGGTATCACCATTATGGGTGCGGATGCTTATACCAATGCACCTTTGAATGCCCTAATAGAATTCCAGAGAGCACAGGAAGGTAAGGAATGGACAGATGCGGAGGGCAGATTTCACCGCAAATCTTTCCCGGAAGGGATAACGCAAATTATTGTCTCCAAAGCCGGATATGCAACAGCAACCGATTCCTTTTATCACAAGAAAAACAAATATACAGAGATTAAGGTGCTCTTGCGAAAACCAATGCCATCTGCAATCATTGGCGTGATATGCGATGCAGTAACGAAGAAAACAATTTCAGGTACCATCTCCTTTTCCGGCCCTTCTTCCGGAAGCACGGAAACAAAAGAGAACGGCAATTATGAGATTGGAAACCTCTACCAAGGTACATACACATTGACAGCTTCCTCACCTTCCTACATTAGCCAATCGGCGGATATAATTATTGGTTCAGGAGAGCTTAAGGAAAAGAGCTTCCATCTGGTCAGGGGAGAAGGTACCATTACCCTGCGGGACATACTCTTTGACACAGGAAAAGCACTGCTGAGAGAAGAAGCGTTTGAAATTCTCAACAGCATCGGAATGGTGCTGAGGGAGAACCCATCATATGCACTCACTATTGAGGGGCATACCGACCCCCGAGAGATACATACCGCGGAATTTCCCTCAAATCGGGAACTCTCAAGGGCTCGCGCGAATTCAGCAAAAAACTACATCATTGAACACTTCGACATTGACCCAGAATGCATTGAAACGGAAGGCTATGCTGACACAAAACCAATTGCACCCAATGATACCGAAGAAAATCTGCAAAAAAATAGGCGAGTAGAGTTCACTATTATGAAATGATTTCAAAGAAGCATTCCCGCGAAAGAAACACTGATATTTCGTCTCACACAATGCGATATCCTGACCCAAACTGATTTTACGAAATAATATGCCAATCTTACGAGGAGGATAGGTGAAAAAATATGATCTTTTTGCAAAATCGGCTTTAACCGTCATCCTGCTTTTGCTACTGTTCTCCGAAGCTTTTGGTGGGTGGTATGATCCTGCCTGGTCTTCGCGCAGACCCATACTCATTGATAATTCAGCAAATAGCAATACCCTGTACGATTTTCAGGTAAAAATAGACATACTGTACGATTTGGACATGCAACCTGATTTTGACGATATACGATTTTGTACAGTTGACAGCGTGACATCCATTCCCTATTGGATGGCGGAATGTTATCAAGCAAACAGGGCAGTGGTATACGTTAAAATCCCGATTATTCCCGGAAACGATTCAACATATATCTTCATGTACTATGTCAACCCGAACGTAAAATGCGAGAGCGATGGCTACGAAGTATTTGAGTACTTCGATGACTTCGCAGATGCGGATATCAGCGACTGGCTCATAAAAGAAGGCAACTGGACAGGAAATAACCGCTTTCTTGAACAGCTGGAAACCGCCAATCATAGAAGAATCCTTGGTCCGTTCAGGAATCTTCAGGCATCAATCACCGAAGCAACCATGGCTTACCTCTCAACCTATGAATACGCAGGAAACCATATCTTTTTTGCGACCGATTCATCTGCCAATAACGGCTACTATTTCGGCTTTGATGGTCTCAGTGGAGGAGGAAAAGGTACGTGTATTGCCAGAATTTCAGGTGGTGCAACTATCCTCATTTCTGATTCTTCCATTAATGTAATAGATTATTCGTATGTACGACTCCGTGCAATGATTGTTTATGATGGCGCAGGAAACTACGCATTTCATCTGAAAGCACCTGACAGTGTCCAGGTATACCTTTCTGTGCACGATACAACCTATTCATCTCCTTTTATTATTGGCTCATGGGTTGGTGCGCATATGTGTATCGATGATTTAAGGATAAGAAAGTATGCCAGACCGGAACCTTTGTATGAAATTGGAGAGGAGCAGAGTCAGGGGATCGAGGAAGTGCACCAACCACTTAACATATTCCCGACTCCAACAATAACACTTCTTTCATCACATTTCAGCATTCCTATTCTGATTCGGTTGGAACTTCCCCGAAATGCGCACGTTTCGGGAAACATCTATAACCTCTCCGGCAAAAAGACCACACCATTCATGAAAGAGCGAAGTTACAAATCGGGAACATACGATATATCATTCTCCAACAACACTCTTCTCTGCACATCCGGGATATATTTCATATCATTTAAGGTGAAGGATCACAATGGCTTAATACATCATATGAGCAAAAAAATTATATTCATTAGGAAATAACTCAAAAAAAAACTTGACAAATAATCTAAATTTCAACATAATGTGATGACACTTCAAAAACAAAGATTTGAGAAATGCTTAAATTTTCACTCTTCAACCAACAATTGATCACACATAGGAGGTGCATATGAAGTTGCATATCAAATGTTTACTCGCTGTCCTGTTGCCCGTAATCTTTCACCAAGTGTGTTTTGGATTAACATGGACAGAAACAACCCAGGAGGATTTTGCAGATGGTATCTTCGAAAGAAATCTCTATGCATCCCAGCGTAACGGCGGCTCGGTTGAATTCGTGGCTCGCTTCGATCTGGACCATAATGGCTACATCGACCTTTTTACTGCTGACATCAGCGGACCCTCTATACGCATATACTGGGGAACCGACAATGGATATTCACCTGCCAATGCTACCCTTTTTAGCACAAACGGTGCCACGAATTGCGATGCCGCTGATTTCAACTTCGATGGCTATCCCGAACTCTTTGTCGCCCACCGGGCAGAACCTCTGCTGTCAATATACCTCGGAACGCCGTCAGGACCTGACCCCAATAACCATATCGATTTCACCGGCATGGAATCATGCAGGGATGCTGTCTTTGTCGCAGACTGCAACAAAGATGGTTTCCTTGACATGGTACCCACGCAGGAGTTCACCACCGATTATTCTGCCGTCTTCTGGGGTGATTCAGCTGGATTCGACTTATCAAACCGCACAGACCTGCCTTTGGGAGAGGGAGCTCGCAATATTGAAGTGGCTGATTTCAACAAGGATACCTGGCTTGACATACTCTATGTTCAGTATCTGGGATCCGGACCGGGCGAAAGCAGGATTTTTTGGGGAGATAGCGTGGGTTTCACCCCCGGCAATTATACTTCATTGATCGCACCGTACGGGAACGTTGGTTCATCAACCGCTGATTTGAATCGTGATGGCTATCTCGACCTTATTTTTACGGGCTGGTATGATACCCATTCCTATATCTATTGGGGAAGTGGAAGCGGATATTCAGGTGCGAACATGCAAACCCTCAATCCCGGATACTCATATGGCGGAAGTGCGGTCGCTGACATCAACCGTGACGGATTTCTGGATATCGTATACCATCGAGGAGGGTATGGTGAACATCGTCAGGGGATATACTGGGGAAGTGCCTCCGGCTACTCTGATCAGGATACCAGCTGGATAGGAATTCCCATTGAGGCAACGGGGGGATTTATTGCTGATTTCAACTATGATGGTCACCTGGATATATTCTGCAATGTCATAACTCCAGGAAATCAAAGCTTCCTCTTCTGGGGTCCTGACTACACAACCTACACCTCATTGCCCGTGAACAATGACCATCATGGTATGTTCCGCGAGATTGGGAATGTGTACACGCGCGAATATGAAGAGGAATATTTCTCTTCAATTTTCGATGCGGGGGAGTTTGTTGAATGGCAAACCATTACATGGGAAGACAGTTTGCCAAGGGTAAATGAAGTTCTCTTTGCCATAAGAACGGGGAATACTCCGTCTCCGGATTCCAGCTGGAGTTTCTGGCTACCAATTTTGAAGGATAGCATTATCCCTGATTCGCTTGCATCGCAATACATTCAGTACAAAACGGCTTTTCGCTATGTCTCACCCGCCTACCTCCCCTATCTCTGGGAGGTACGCATTGACTATGAACCATATGTTGACGTAATCGAGAAACACGAAGGGCACGGACAACCGTCCCTCATGCCAATGCTTTCTTTTTTGTCATCAAACATGGAACAACCCATAACCATGAAACTTGCGCTTCCCAGGGATGCCATCGTTACCGCATCACTCATTGATTGCACTGGCAGAAAGATAGCAGCAATCATGGACAAAGAGCGCAAAGCAAAAGGCACGTATGCTATCGAATTGGGCGATTTACTGAAGGGGATATCGACACGACACATTTTCATGCGAGCAACCATTGCTGAACCTTCCGGAAAGACCTATCAGCTCAGCGAAAAAATACTTCTCTTGAGATAACTGTTCCGGAAACAAGAAAAAGGGTGACACAACTGTGTCACCCTTTTTTATGCACAATTCTATCTGTTTATTCCTTTTTTTTCTTTTCCTTTTTTGCTTTGGTTTCCTTTTTTTCCTTCCCTGGTTTTGCTTCTTCCTTCTTTTCGGTTTTTTTCTTTCTTCGTAATTTTGGTATTCTTGCCTTTAGTTTCTGCTTTGGCTTCCTCTCCTGCTTCTTTTCCGCGAAAATAAATTCAATAAGCGACATATCGGCACCATCACCCTTCCGTATCCCTGTTTTAATCAATCGTATATTTCCACTTTTTCTATCGCTCAGTTGCGGCATAACTTCGGAGAAAAACCTTTTTACTACCTTTTTATCACCCGTATGTTTGAAAATATACCGGTGAGCGTTCGTATCATTCTTTCTGGCAAAGGTAATAAGCCGCTCTGCCAACTTTTTCGTCTCCTTTGCCTTTACAGACGTTGTAATAATTGATTTTTTGAGAATAAGCGATTTCACAAGATTCCGAAGCAACGCTTCCCGATGTGCTTTATTCCTATTCAGTTTTTTTGTCTTAATTCTGTGCCGCATCAATACCCCCGATTACTTCTTCTTATTCTTTTTTTCCGGTTTTTCTTCTTTTCTTTTTTTCGTCAACGGATGATCGGAAACCTCTTCCTCAACAACAACTTTCTTTATATACTTACTAATATCCATGCCAAAACTAATATCATAGCTCTTGAGAATCTTGTTCATCTCTGCAAGCGATTTCTTACCAAAATTCCTGTACTTCAGCATTTCAGCTTCTGATTTTTTTACGAGGTCACCCAATGTCTTGATGTGAGCCTGTTTCATCACATTATTCGATCTTACAGAGAGTTCCAATTCACTCACTTCGATATTCAGTTTCTTCCTAATTTCTTGAAGTTCCTTGTCCACCTCTTCTGTCTCTATGATCTCTGGTTCTTCTTCGAATTGTATAAGCAGGTTGATGTGGTCTCTTAATATCTTTGCAGAAAATGCAAGTGCTTCATCCGGTTTAATCGTTCCATCTGTCCACACATCAATAGACAGTTTCTCGTAATCTGTTTTTTGACCAACTCTCGTTGTTTCAATCTTGTAGTTAACCTTGGTAATTGGTGAGAAAATAGCATCAAGAAAGATAGTCCCGACTGCCGCATTCGTTGTTTTAAAAGCCTCGGCTGGAACAAAACCCTTTCCAATATCAGCCACCATATCAAATTTTATCTCGGCCCCTTTCTCGGTAATTGTTGCAATGTGCTGGTCTGGATTCGCTATCGTAATACCCTCGGTCGTTTTTATCGTACCCGCAGTAATCTGACCCGGCTTTTTCACATGCAAATACAGTTGTTTTTGCTTTCCGTCCCTGATCTGAACACGTACCTTTTTGAGATTGAGAATTATTTCGGTCATATCTTCCCGGACCCCGGGCAAAACCGAGAACTCCTGAAAAACACCCTCAGCCTTTACCGAAATTATTGCAGCCCCTTGAATAGAAGAAAGAAGTATTCTCCGCAGGCTATTAACAATTGTTATGCCAAATCCGCGTTCAAGAGGAGCAAGCAAAAATCTTCCATGTTTATCTTCAAGCATATCGATTTTTAATTCTTTGGGCATTTTGAGTGACAATAACTTCATCAGAATGACTCCTTATTTTGAATAGAATTCAACAATGAGCTGCTCCTGAATCGGAAACTGAACATCATTCCTCGATGGCAGATCAATTACTTCCCCTGAGAATTTTTTTGCGTCAACGGAAAGCCATCGTGGAATACCTGATTTTACTTTCTCTTCGATTGATTCTTTTATATTCTTATTATTTCTGCTTTTTCCCCTGACCGAAATAACATCTCCAACCTTAACCAGATAGGATGGAATGTTAACCTTTTTACCATTTACTTCAATATGTGAATATCCTACGATATGTCTCGCTTCCGCCCTTGAACGCGCAAAACCAATGCTGAATACCACGCTATCAAGTCGACGCTCAAGCAAAGTCAGCAGTATTTCTCCGGTCACACCCTGTTTTTTCTCTGCCATTTTAAAGTATTTCTTAAATTGCTTTTCCAGTATCCCATAAAACCTTTTCGCCTTCTGTTTTTCTCTCAACATTATGTTATATGCAGATTCCTTTCTTGAGAACCTTCTTGAGAATCCACCTGGGGGTGCAAATTTTTTCTCAGGAGCAAGTGCACATTTATCGCCCATGCATCGTGTCCCCTTCAAAAAGAGCTTTTGCTTCTCTCTTCGACACAACTTGCAGACTGCACCCAAATACCTTGCCATATGTTTTCCCCCTCTGTATCAAACCCTTCGTCTCTTCGGAGGTCTACAGCCATTATGTGGAATTGGAGTTACATCCTTTATGAGTGCAATCTTCAATCCATTGGCTTGAAGAGAACGAATGGCAGCTTCTCTGCCGGAACCGGGACCTTTTATCCATACCTCAATCCTGCGAACCCCAAGATGCAAAGCCTCTCTTGCAGCCTGGGCGGCACAGAGTTGAGCAGCAAAGGGTGTGCTTTTGCGTGAACCCTTAAATCCCGCCTTGCCAGCGCTCGACCATGCTACAACATTACCCTTTCTATCGGTGATAGTAACGATGGTATTATTAAATGATGCATGTATGTGTGCAATTCCGGTCGACTCGACAGTATCCTTTTTTTTCTTTGTTTGTTTACCTTTCTTTGGTTGTGGTGACATGTATTCGTATCCTCCTTCTATTTACTTCTTTGCTTTCGCTTTCCTCTTTAATGAAATTGAACCTTTTTTGGGACCCTTTCTTGTTCTTGCATTCGTTTGAGTTCTCTGTCCCCTTACCGGTAAACCCTTCTTATGCCGGATTCCTCGATAGCTTCCAATTTCAATCAGACGCTTAATATTGTTTGAGACCTCAGCGCGTAGTGTACCTTCTACCGGATATTTATTCTCAATCTCTTTTCTTATCTTATCAACTTCCTTGTCGTCAAGATCCTTTACCTTCCTGTTAGGATCTATGCTCGTACTGGAGAGAATTTTTTGTGACGATGTGTGACCAACTCCAAAGATGTACGTTAAAGCAATTTCAATCCTCTTATTCTTCGGAAGGTCAACTCCTGCAATTCTTGCCAAAGATACCTCCTTGTTGCAAAACCATTTATCCCTGACGCTGTTTATGCTTGGGATTCTGGCAAATTACCCTGATTCTGCCTTTCCGTTTGATTATCTTGCAATGTGGGCAGATCTTTTTAACTGATGCTCGTACTTTCATTATTTCCTCTATTTATATCTGTAAACTATTCTTCCTCTTGTCATATCATAGGGAGAAAGCTCCAACGTTACCCTGTCTCCCGATAGTATTCTTATATAATGCATTCGCATCTTTCCTGATATGTGAGCCAATAGAATGTGGCCTGAATCGAGCTTCACTCTAAACATCGCATTGGGTAAAGCTTCTACTACCGTGCCATCAACTTTAATGCTCTTGCTTTTCATTGCCCCCCTTTTTTGTTCTGCACTTATGGACTTTCCTCTCAATGTATTCCTTTATGTTCTGCCACACTCTTTCTTCGTTCTTCCCTGAATTTATCGTGACAAGAAGGTGTCTCTTCCGATAATAACCTTTAACTGGCAGCGTTTCATCAACATAAACCTGAAATCTGCTTTTTATTACTTTCTCAGTGTCATCCTCTCGTCTAACCAACACTGTATTGCATCGGTCACAGGTATTTTGCTCTATCGGTGGTGCAGTTTCAAGGTTATATACTGCGCCGCAGCGTGGACAAATTCTTCGCTTTGCCAACCTATTAACAAGCTTTTCAAAATGAATATCAAAATAGAAGACGGTGTCAATTTCCCTATCTTCCTCCTTAAGCAAGCTGTCAAAGGCAATTGCCTGGTTAATATTTCTGGGAAACCCATCAAAAACATAGTTTTCCCTGGATTTTCCTTTTCTCACTTCTCTTCTTACCATTTCGATAACAGTAGCATCCGGAAGGAGTTTCCCTTTTGCAAGTTGCTCTTTCGCCTTCTTTCCAATTGAATCCTCTTTTTTTATTGCTTCTCTAAATAAATCTCCCATAGATACCTTATAAAATCCAAGATTATCATTCAACCGTTCTGCCTGTGTTCCCTTTCCTGACCCAGGGGGACCAAGCAAAACTATAACCATTTCTATCTACGCCTTCCTCTTATCTTTCCCTTCTTCAGGAAACCTTCGTAATGCCTCATCATAAGTTGAGCCTCTATCTGCTGCACGGTGTCAAGAAGAACACCCACAACAATGAGGAGCGATGTTCCACCAAAATAGAAAGGTACTTTAAAGTGAACAATCAAATACATTGGAAGAATTGCTATGATTGCAAAAAAGACAGCGCCGGGAAGAGTAATTCTCGTAATAATGCGATCTATGTATTCGGATGTTTTTGCTCCGGGACGCTTCCCGGGAATGAAACCACCATACTTTTTCATGTTATCAGCAAGATCAGCCGGGTTGATGATAATTGCCGTATAGAAATATGCGAAAACAACAATAAGGATGCCGTACGTTAAATTGTACAGCCAATATCCTGGCTGAATAACAGCCATGATATTTTCCATCCACCCCGCCTTTGGCAGGAATTGTACAACCGTTGTGGGAAGCATGATTACGGATTGAGCAAATATTATGGGAATAACACCTGAAGCATTTACGTTAAGAGGTATGAATGTACTCTGTCCACCATACACTTTCCTTCCAACGACTCTCCTGGCATACTGAACAGGTATTCTACGCTGTCCCTGGGTTATGAAAACAACTGCTGCAGTCATTAAAACAACAAAAACAAGGAGAATAAGATAGAAAAATGCTCCATGAACCCCTGTTATGATAAGTCTCCACGCATTTATTGCATCATTCGGGTACCGGGCTATAATACCAACCATAATAATGAGAGAGATACCATTTCCTATTCCCCTTTCAGTGATCTGTTCGCCAAGCCACATAATGAATATCGTTCCTGCGGTCATGGTCAAAACACTGATCAAACGAAAGCTTAAGCCCGGATTTATAACAACACCCGGTCCAAGATTTTCAAGCATGAAACTCATACCCAATCCCTGAATGCACGCCAGTATAACCGTGCCATATCTTGTATGCTGTGTTATCTTCCTCCTGCCCTCCTCACCTTGTTTTTGCAGTCTCTGGTAGTACGGAATTACGGCACCAAGCAGCTGAAGTATAATTGATGTTGAAATATAAGGCATAATCCCAAGGGCAAAAATGGTAGCTCTGCTCAGATTGCCCCCGCTGAAAATGTCGTAGAGACCAAGCAGGGTTCCTCTTAAATGCTGGAATTGCTGCAATAACGCATTAGCATCAATACCGGGTAGTGTAATATGACCTCCAAGCCGGTATACAACAAACATACCGAGCGTAAAGAGAAGCTTTTTCCTTAGATCAGGAATCTTGAAAATGTTGAGTAGTTTTTCAAGCACCGGTAACCTTTGCCTTCCCTCCACTGGAGATAATAATTTCAATGGCTTTCTTGCTGAATTTATCTGCTTTG
>CBDUQV010000052.1:0-10797 GCA_965369615.1 uncultured bacterium
TCGGTTCAATTATTCAATCTCTCTACTTCCCAAAGAAGATGAAGTGGGAGAAAACTGGTTTTATGTTTGCCCGTCCCATTCGTTGGATTGTCGTTCTGTTCGGAAAAAATGCTATTAAGCTTTCAATTGCCGGTGTTAATTCATCAAAGCTGAGTTTTGCACCGCGATTTAAGGGCTCAAAAAGCTTTTCGATTCAAACATCATCATCGTATGAGGCAACACTTGAAAAACATTCTATCATAGCATCGTATGAAAAAAGAAAAGAGATGATTTCGCACGGCATAAGAAAGAAAATCGGCAGTAAACAATGTATTATTGATGATACTAAATTGCTTGATGAAGTTACAAATCTTGTTGAATACCCTACCGTTTTCAAGGGGAAATTTGACAAGCAATTTCTGGCTTTACCGCAGGATGTTCTCGTAACGGCAATGAGGGAACATCAACGATATTTTGCTGTATTGAGTAAGAAAAACATGAAGATTGAACCCGTATACATAGGAGTATCGAATGGTCTCGATGATAATATCGGTGAGATCACAAATAATAACAATAGTGTACTCAGAGCACGGTTAAATGATGCGAAATTTTACTGGGATGAGGATTTAAAAAACCCCTTTGCAGATAGCATCGATAAACTTAAGGGTGTTGAATGGCATAGGGGATTGGGAACGGTCTACGATAAGACCATGCGCCTTGTGACGTTATCAGAACACCTTTTTAAATTTATAAGAAAAGGTGATCGGGAGCATATCGCGCGTGGTGCATTGCTCTGTAAAGTTGATCTTGTATCTAACATGATAAAAGATGGCAAGGAGTTTACGACCCTTGAAGGTATTATCGGAAGAGAATACGCCCTTCAATCGAAGGAAGAGGAAGCGGTTGCGAATATTATCAGTGAGCATTACCTTCCTCGTTTTCCAAATGACAGCATACCGGCAACGATTGAATCAGCAATTGTTGGAGTTGCAGATAGGATTGATACGCTTATTGGAAACTTTCTCATCGGAGAAATTCCAACAGGAAGCTCTGATCCCTTTGGATTACGGAGATGCGCAAACGGTCTTTTGAGGGTGCTTGATAAATTCGCATTACGATTTAGTTTTCAGGAACTTGCAATGAAAAGCATTTCACTTTATTCCGCGCAAAAAAGCGTACGCGAAACTTTGAAGAGTGGGGAGGTGCTGAAACGACTGAAAGAATTTTTATCAGCGAGAATATCTTCGTATCTTTCGTCACAGGGTATACGTTATGATATTCCAGATGCTGTTCTTGTTGTTCATTTTGACAATATATATGAATCACTGAGCAGAATAAAAGCTCTTGATAAAGAAAGCTTCGAAAAGGATTTTGATAAACTTATTATTGGACAGAGAAGGGTTTCCAATATTCTGAAGGGAATATCCATAAAACATAAAGATATTGACGCATCACTTTTTGATTGCAGCGATGAAGAACAACTGTGGAAAAATTGCATAAAGATTGAGAAGATATTTTCACAGGCAATGAATCAGAAACAGTATAAGAGTGCTTTAAGAGCATTACTTGCACTGCGTCCCTCTATTGACAATTTTTTCGATAATTGCCTTGTAATGACTGAAGATGAACAGAGAAGAAATAATAGAATTGCGCTTCTTTTCAAAGTAAAAGCGGTGTTTGATAGCTATGCAAATTTCTCAATTATTATAATTGAAGGTGA
Source organism: uncultured bacterium (assembly GCA_965369615.1). GTDB lineage: Bacteria > Hydrothermota > E44-bin80 > E44-bin80 > E44-bin80 > SOKD01. The sequence continues at coordinate 1,700 of CBDUQV010000052.1, forward strand.
AAAACGGACAGATGATAATTGCAGCGAGTAGGGATTAGAAGACGAAGGAGGATTGTTGTGAGAATAGGAATTGGCTCGGATCACAGGGGATACGAGGCAAAGGAATTTCTCAAGAGACACCTGGAAAATCAAGGATATTCTGTTAAGGATTTCGGAATTAACAGTAATGCATCAAGTGACTATCCAGATGTAGCATTTCCTCTTGCAGAAGAGGTGGCAGAAAAGAAACTTAAAAGAGGAATTCTCATTTGTGGCAGCGGCATTGGTATGTGTATATCGGCTAACAAAGTTAAAGGAGCTTATGCTGCACTGTGCACAAATGAATCAATGGCAAGCATGTCAAGGAAGCATAATAATTCCAATATACTTACCTTAGGTGCTCTGTATGCAAGTAAGAACAGAATGAAGAAAATAGTCGACATATGGCTCAAAGAGGAATTTGAAGAGGGGAGACACAGAAGGAGATTCAATAAAATCAGAAAAAAGGAGTAATATATGAAAAATATTATTTTTATTGTTCTCGTATTCCTTATTGTTGCTTCAATTTCCTGTAAAAAAGGACAAAAGACCAAAGTGGAGATTGAAAAATCAATGGCAGAAAAAATTGACCTTCCCGACAAAGTGAAGATCTCTCATGATCTGAAAAGAATCAGGGATGCAATCATTGTTCACCAAACACTGAATGATAAATTCCCTTCTTCTATTGAGGAATTAGATCTTGAACTATTTCTCTCCGATGAATATATCTACGATGCTGATAAGGGAATTGTGAAAAGTAAGAGTTATCCTGATTTTTAGGAGGTTTCATGCGATACACAGTTTTAATTTTTCTTGTTTGTGTGATCAGTATTTGTTTTGCGGAATCGAATATTGGATTTTCTATTGGATATTTATCGAAAAATAATTATGTTGATTTAACAGGATTTGAGGAACACGAAAAGGGTGTTCCATTGCTTGCAGTGGGTGTTGGCTATTCATCTAATGTATCTGTTATCCGTTTTGTATTACAGGCAGATGTTGATTTTTTTGGTATTGACATGGTAAGAGGAAACAGAGACTTCATTGTTCTGGTAAAACCATATACTGCAATTGGCGTTCCCCTGAGAGTACATAAAGCTTCTCTTATTCCTCTTGCAGGATACGGCGGTATCTACAACCGTCGTTTTATCAAAGAGCGAACATATCTTAGCGGTGAAGATAGGTATGTTAACAGTGCTGATTATGAAAATGAAACAATGGGTTTTTTGTGGGGGGGAATGGTTTGCTACAACGATTGGTTTATGCAAAGCTTTGTGACTTCCCATGATTTTTCATCATATCATTCTGTTTCATTAAAAATAAGAACTCCTCTGTCAGAGAAAAATGCACCTTACATAACACTGTTATATACCGGGGGAGAAGAGGTAGAGACTTTCGGTTGTGGGTTAACATTTTACCGATAGATACTTTCCCCCGTTACAGTGTGCAAAGCAAATTATGAGGGAGATATTATGAGAAAAGGTTTGTTTTTCATGTTATTGGTTATTGCGTCGGGGTGTGCGCACTTGCCGAAATCTGTCTTGCCGCCACTCTATGAAAATCGTTATCCAATCATTGTGGGTGTACAATCATCGCAGACAAAAATGAAGGCAACCATTGATTCTCTGCTGGTCTCTATTCTTTCAAACAGTGGAATTGTTGCAGGAGTTGTCAAAGAGCCATTCGATAAGAAAACGATTGATATTATAATGTCAGTTGAAGATATTTCAGTGAGCAAGAAATCAGGCGGTTTTCTATCAAGTAACTGGGAGGTATCAGGTTCGTTAACGATTGACGTAAATGATGCGAAAGGTAACCACATTAAGACATATCATGCTGAAACAAAAAAAACGGGAGCATCGTTCCCTCTGTTCGCTCGCTACGACGTTATGCCTCTCTTGTTTTCAGATCTTATAACAAGGATTTTGGATGATTTAAATGATGATTTCGAAAGAAACGAACCGAACATTACCCATATCACTATTACCGAGCTTAAAGAAGGTACATCAGAAGCCAATCTTCTCTACCCAATATTGAGTGATTTCAGAAGAAATCTCATCAGGATTAATGCGGAATTTCATGGCTCCATCCCACCGGAGAGGGTAACTGTTTCGCTTTCTAAAAATAGTGAACCATTTCTTGAACAGGAGCTCTATTTTCGAATAATGAGGGGGGGGGATGTAAAAAAAACGTGGTTATTCTCCAGAGATATTTCTGATATATCAATTCCATTTAATAAAAATATCAACTACCAGATTCTTGTTAAGGATGCAATGGGAAACGAAGACATACTATCGAAAGGAACCTTGAGAACAATTTCAAAAAGTCTTTTTCGATTGAAACAAATCGAAGTGATTACACAGGGAGCAATAATTACATCTTTTGGTGGACTGCTTGTTGTAGTACTTATGTATTCATTGTAGTTGTTACAAGGAACTTATAGATTGCCGTATCCAATCCCAATCAATAGTTGACTCACCCGAGGTCAACAGGAAGAAGTCGAAGAACTTTACTTTTAGCCATTCACTGAGATCGTCATCCAGGCACTGGCAGAATGCTTCAACAACATCGTCGATTTCAATGTCTTCTGGTAACTCAATTCTTTTCTCCTCGAACATGCGTTCTAAAAATTCTTCCAGTTGTGATCTGTTCAGCATCAAGAAATTCTCCTTTTCATACAAAACATTAAATAGCAGATATTTTATTTTGTGTCAAGAGAAAGTTGAAAAAGCGAGGGATATTTTATAAAACAATTTCTTAACAATGATCCACTTCTCCCTATTTTTATTCTCTCAATACATGCTCTGCCTTACGTTATTTCTATTGACAAACTGCACTTCATTGTGTATAAACTACTTAGTTACATTACATACCGAACATCAGAAAAATTGTTCGTGCAAGGAGGATTAATGAGAATCAGGTTTTTGAGGAGACTATTTGGCGGTCTTATTAGTAATAATATGGCAATTGATCTTGGAACATCGAGCACTCTGATATATGTTGAAAATCAAGGAATCGTTCTCAAGGAGCCCACAGTCGTTGCAATGGATGCAAGAACAGGCAGGAGTATTGCAGTTGGAAAGGACGCACAAAAAATGCTTGGAAGAACACCACCACATATTAGAGCTTTAAGACCAATGAAAGATGGAGTCATTGCAGATTTTGAAATGGTAGAAGAGATGCTTCGCGCTTTTATAAGAATGACCATGCAGAAACGACTGCTCATGAGGCCACGGGCAATTGTATGTGTGCCTTCTGGAATTACCGCTGTTGAGATGAGAGCGGTGAGGGACTCGGTTGAGCATGCTGGTGCCCGAGAGGTATATCTGGTTGCTGAACCTGTCGCCGCTGCCGTTGGAGTTGGCTTACCGGTTAATGATCCATCCGGCAATATGGTAATAGATATAGGAGGTGGCACAACGGAAATAGCGTTGATTGCGCTTTCAGGTATTGTTAGCAATAGCTCTATAAGAGTTGGTGGTGACGAGATGGACGATGCAATTCTCCAGTATGTAAAGAAAAAATATAACCTGCTCATCGGTGAGAGAACTGCTGAAAACATCAAAATACAGATTGGTTCATCATTTCCGCTTGACGAGGAGAAAGAAATGGAAGTGAGGGGAAATGACCTGGTCAAAGGTATACCAAAGACCATTAAAGTAAGTTCATCTGAAATTAGGGGCGCGCTGCAGGAGCCGATAAGGCTAATTTTTACAGCTGTTAGAAATGCCCTTGAAACCACCCCCCCTGAACTCGCTTCTGATATCGTTGATAGCGGTATTATCATGACAGGAGGAGGGTCACTCCTAAGAGGATTAGATTCAGCGCTTAAGGAGGAAACAAATCTGTTTATCAAAGTTGCAAAAGACCCGCTGGAATGCGTTGTAAAAGGTGCAGGAATTATCGTTGAGAACATTACGGATTATGAAGATGTAATCATGACAAGGGGAGAATAGTGCTCCCTCATCAGAAAAAGCAATACTTGAAAACTCAAAATTTCTGGATTTTTGTCATTCTGCTACTCCTCTCATTCTTTTCATACACTGCGAAAGGGAATTTCAAGATTCGAACGCTTAGCAACATCAGTACAATAATCCTCTTTCCACTGCAAAAGACAATTTCTTTTTCAACAAATTTATTCACACTTCACAGGCAAAATACCGAACTGAGAAGAAGGATATCAATTAATTCACTTGAGATTCAGCGGTGCTCAAATATTCGAAAGGAAAACAACATCCTTCGCGAGTTACACGGATTTAAACCTCTCATTGATTTCAGTTTTATTTCATGTGAAATTATTGGAAAGAATCCCGGGTTACACAACAAATCAATTATCATCGACAGGGGAACGAAGGATGGAATCGAGAAGAATATGCCTGTTATATCCGAAAACGGTCTGGTAGGTAAAGTAATCGAAGCAACCTATACAACAAGTGAATTGCTGACGCTTTATCATCGAAATTCATTCGTGAGCGCCATGAACCTGCGCAGTAGAGTTCAGGGGATCGTTACATGGAATAATTCACGTTATTTAACACTGGATAATGTAGCACTTCATTCAGATATGAAGATGGGAGATACACTGGTAACATCAGGAATGGGTGGTGTTTTTCCAAAAGGTATTTTTATCGGACAGGTACATAAGGTTGCGGAAAACCCACAAGAAATTGTCATGAATATTAAATTAGTGCCTTTTGTGGATATCTCGCTTCTTGAGAATGTCTTCGTTATTACAGAAAATGATTCGGCAGGGATTGTCTCCTTTACTCCAATAGATACCATTACCGATGTAATGGTGAAGATAGTTATACCAAAAGCTAACAAAAAGCCGGGCATGTTCAGCACGAAATTGATGGAAAAGGAAAGGGTTCTACAAAATCGAGAAAGAAAGTCACCATTCGTTACTATTGAGTAGTGATTTTGCACTATGGTATAGAAAGCGAAATGCGGGGCACTCTATACAATGAAAACAATTTTAATCATAATACTGCTTATTGTTTTTGTTTCACTGCAAATAAGTCTGGCACCCATAATCTCCATAAAAGATATTACGCCACAACTTATTTTCATATTTGTGTTTTTTGTGGCTTTTACCTTAGGTCAAACATACGGAATATGGGTAGGATTTTTTAGCGGTTTTTTATGTGACGTATTCGATGTCACACACTTTGGACTCAATATGGGGCTCCTCCTTATTGCTGGTTTTGTTATAGGGGCAATGAAGCCAAAATTTTATAGAGACAATTTAGTGGTAGATATCATTTTCTTTGCAGTTGCTCTCTTTTTCTATGAAACAATCTATTTAATTCTTTTGTGGCAATTCTCCTTGGGGACTTTCCTTTTGAATACTCTAAGATATAGTGTGCCGAGTGTTCTCTATTCCACGATTATCAGTCTTTTCGTTTTTACTTTATTGAAGCGAATTCCATATTTTGTACAAAGCCATTGAATAAATCCGTTTCTTTTACTCTCAGATCAAGAACAAGATTCCTCCTTCACTTTCTCGGAGTTATTTTCTTTATAGTACTATTGCGAATTTTCAGTCTCCAGATAATCCGCAATACATACTACAGGAAACTTGCTGAAAAAAATATAATTAAGGTTGTACACCTTCCTCAGAAAAGAGGAGAAATTGTGGATAGGAATGGAATCGTGATAGCGGGTAGTATTCCGGATTACAATCTTAAGGTATACCCATACCTGATCAATCACAACAAAGAAGTGATACAGCTTCTCAGTGAGATATCTTTTATTTCAGAGAATACAATTAGAAGCAAAGTGCAAAACTCAAAAAGTTTCTATTATCCCGTTGTTCTTCAGAAGCATCTTACTGATGCTGAGGTGGCTACCATAGTGGAACGCATTACTGACCTACCGGGAGTGAATGTTGAGAGGAAACCTCTGCGCGATTACCGTTTTGGCGTTGTAACATCCCATCTTATCGGTTTTACAGGGGAAGTCACGGAAGCAGACTTGAAGAGTAGAACTGACCTTAAGGAAGGTGATTTTATTGGAAAATCAGGATTGGAGAAATTGTATGACTCATTTATAAGAGGAAAGCCGGGTTTTGAATATATTGAAGTTGATGCAAAGGGGAGGGAGATCGGACTTTTCAAAGATTTGAAAGCGATCAAAGCAGAGCCAGGTGCAAATATTCAGCTCACCATTGATATTTTCCTTCAAAAACTTGCAGATAGTCTCCTTGCTGAGTATTCTGCCGGTTCTGTAGTAGCAATCAATCCACAAAATGGGGAAGTACTGGTTCTCTATTCAAAACCTGGATTTGATCCAAACATACTCACAAAAGGTATTTCTTTTGAAGGCTTGCAAAATCTTGTTTATACACAAAATTCTTCATTCTGGAACCGGGCAACAATGAGTGTCTATCCACCTGGTTCAATCTTCAAAATCGTGATTGTTGGGCTTGCAATGGAAAATGGAATAATAGAACCTACAACGAGATTAAGAACATGTTTGGGGAGTCTACGAATTGGTAACAGAATTTTTAACTGCTGGAAAGAACATGGAAGCCTTAACACTCACAAGGCAATTGTACAGTCATGCGATGTATTTTTCTATCAAGCAGGAATGAGGTTAGGATTTACTGAATTGGAGAAAGGTATCAGAAAATTGCAGTTATTTGAGAAAACAGGTATCGATATTCCAGAGGAAAGAGGGGGTTTCTTCCCAAATAGAAAGTGGTATAAAAAGAGATACAATGTTTCCTTTCCAACAAAAGGAATGGTGGCAAATCTTTCCATTGGACAGGGTGAGGTTCTAATGACGCCTATTGAGGTTTGCTTTTTCTTCTCAGCAATTGCAAATAAGGGATACACCTTCACGCCGCATCTTGTTAATGCTATACAGGATGTCTCTGGCGAAACACTTTTCCGTCATGATAGAGAAAGGAGAATCCTACGGTTTTCAGAACAGACAATTTCATTTATCCGCAATGCATGGCTCTGCGTGGTCTATGAACGCTAAGGTACCGGTGCTCTTTCGAAAATAGAAGGATGCAATGTTGCAGGGAAGACGGGAACAGCGGAAAATCCAATGGGTGATGATCATGCATGGTTTGTCGCATTTGCACCATTTGCAGAGCCTGAGATTTGCGTTGTTGTTATGGTCGAAAACGCAGGGCATGGAGGTGCAGTGGCTGCGCCCATTGCACGCGAGATAATTAAAAGGGCACTCAATATAAATCCATTAAAATAGATTAATAGGAGGATCCATCAAGCAAAAAGGCAAGGTTTTATGCCTTGCCTTTCTTTGTGTTCTGGTTTTCTGTTTCGGAAGTTTTACACAAATTTCTCGGGAAGAATATATTCCCCATGCTGCTCTTTTGCGGCAGTAAGACGTTGCTTCTCATCTTCAAGGTTTTTGAAGAGGATTTCAGGTGCATCGGGAACCTTTGTTTTGTAGACCTCGGTAATTCTATCAATTTTTGCCAATAATTCGGGAACACGAACCTGGAATTGCTCATCGTACTCTTCTTTGCTGTAATCCCTCTTAAGAACATCCTTGAAGAGTTTTTTGAGGTCTTCATATTTTGGAATATAGCCTATGGGTGTTTTAATTGCATCAATCTCGTTGTGTGCTCTCAGTTCCATCCATTTTAGCCACACGTACTTATCTGTTTTTTCGTTCAGGAAATTCCCATCTTTAGCTTTGAGGAAGTAATTAACTGAAAAGATGAGCGGTGGATTTTCAAGACTGTTTCCGAATTCAAGGTTGCAATTAACATACTTTCCAAGGGGAATGGAAATAAAATCAAGGTTTGACATCAGGTTGAATTTTCTTACGCCTTCCTGTCCAAGTGTCGCTGCTGTGCTTTCTGATTCCAGGGATGAAGCTTTGTTAATGATTCCATGCGTCCAGTCAAATGATTGAACAACAGGTGCCCAGGTATTAGAGTCCCTTCCACCATAGATAATTCCATTAACATGACATCCATCAGGGTCATCAATTTTTGGATCGATGTTTTCAAGAGTGTCGAGAGAAATTGTAAAACGGGCATTTCTGTGTGAAGGAGTTATCTCCTTACCATCCTTATCTTTCCTTCCCTTGAACCATTCGCCGGAGTGGTTGATTCCTTTATCGGGAATATTATTGTCTTTCCCTATCCAGTAAATGCTTTTGTCGTCCTTCACCAGAATATTGGAAACGATTGTTTCTTTTGGGGACTGAAGTCTGTTCCATATAAGTGGGTCATCTTTCGGATTCACACCCATAATGATGCCAAACATACCCTTTTCAACATTAACAGCATAAACCTTGTCACCCCGTTTTCTTAGATAGGCAATATCATCACCAACAATGGTCTCACCCTCAACCATTGATGTTGAGGTCTTGCCACAAAGAGAGGGGAATGCACCCGTGAAATAAGAGACCCTGTTGTTTGGTCCATGCACACCCATAAGAAACATGTGCTCGGTGAGCCATCCCTCATTTGAAGCTCTATGTATTGCAAGTCTCATTGCGAGTTTTTTCAATCCGATTGTGTTACCACCATATTGCGAATTTGTGGTGAAAACAATAGCATCCTGGGTGTTAATATACACTCTTCGATCTTCAATGTTCTTGCTCGTATTTCTTTCATCAAGTTCACCTGCGCTGTGAACGAATTTAAAGAAGCGCGCATCTTTTCCCTGTCTCACAAATTCATCGTATCCGGAACGATAAAGAAGATGCTCTGAATGCGATACATAGCTTGAATCTGTAAGCTGCACACAGGGAACTGAAAATTCAGAATTACTTGGCCCAAGCGTAAAGAACCGTATATAGAGTTCCTTACCTTTCATAATATCCTTCAGTATCCCTTTGATCTCCTTGGTACCTTCGTCTTTGTCAATTGCATTGATATTTGGACCAAGATCAACATCTTTTGGAACAAGAAATTTTGTTCTTTTCTTATCTCTTGCCTGGTCATAATAACCATCAAAGTGAACGGTTTGTCCCTCTATGCAAAGTTTCATTTCTTCAGCATTTTTCACTGCTGCGTTTCTAATGTAATCCTTGTCTTCCTTGGAATCATTGCAAACAAAAATCCTTTCAGGATTGCAAAGCTCAATATACTCAGT
>CBDUQV010000053.1:0-10757 GCA_965369615.1 uncultured bacterium
CGCACCGTTTTATCGAAGGGGTCAACCGCTTCGACCTCTTCCGGAAGACCGGCAAGTTTTGCCACATCTATACCATAGCTTTCATCTGCACCCCCACGGATAACCTTCCTTAAGAAGATTATTCTATCTCCCCATCGCTTTACAGATACATTGTAGTTTTTTGCTCCCGCTAAGATATCCTCCAACTCAGTAAGTTCATGGTAGTGTGTCGCAAAGAGAGTTTTTGGATGGACCTGCGCATTGTTGTGTAGAAACTCGCAAACACTCCATGCAATTGAAAGACCGTCGAATGTACTTGTTCCTCTCCCGACCTCGTCAAGAATTACAAGGCTTTTTTTTGTAGCATTGTTAAGGATATTGGCTGTTTCTATCATCTCGGCGAGGAAGGTGCTTACTCCTCGTGATAGATCATCTGATGCTCCGATACGGGTAAAAACCCTGTCTACTATTCCCATTTGAACCTTTTCAGCAGGAACGAAACAACCAATCTGCGCCATAATGGTAATGAGCCCAACCTGTCTGAGATACGTTGATTTTCCGGACATATTGGGTCCGGTAATAATTAATATCTGGTTATTGTATGAGTCAAGGTGGCTATTATTGGGAATAAAGGTTCCTCTCTCGAGCATTTGTTCAACGACAGGATGTCTTCCTTCCAAGATATGCAGCACATCTGACTCATCAATAATGGGTTTTGTATACCTATTTCGTTTTGACAGGGATGAAAAACAAAGCAGCATATCCAAAAACCCAATTGCCTTTGCGGTTTTCTGTATATCCTGGATCCTTTGTGAAATATCTGTCCTTATCGTAACAAAGATATCGTATTCCAATAATTTTATTTTTTGTTCAGAACCCAAAATCGTACTTTCGTACTCTTTGAGTTCAGGGGTAATGAATCTTTCACAATTGGTGAGGGTTTGCTTTCGTATGTAGTCATCAGGAACATGTTTCAAGTTTGCTTTTGTAACCTCTATGTAGTAGCCAAAAACTGAATTGTACTTGACCTTTAGAGAAGCAATGCCCGTTCGTTTTCTCTCTGTTAATTCAAGATTTGCAATCCAATCCTTTCCCCGGGAAACGATTACCCTAATACCGTCAAGCTCCTCATTAAATCCATCTTTTATAATTCCGCCTTCCTTCAACGTTAAAGGTGGGTTATCAACGATTGCATTCTCTATGAGAGCAACTTCATCGTTAAATACAATAATGTCCTGGTTTATATTTATGAGTGCGGTGGATTGCAGTCCTTGCATTTCACTTTTTATTTGAGGCAGTAACATAAGTGAATCTCCCAGCTGAATCAGGTCACGAGCATTTGCTCTTTCAGTAGCTATTCTACCCATCAAACGTTCAATATCTGAAATGGATTTTAATTTATTTCTGAGCGTTTTTCTTTTTGCATCATCGCCATACAGTTCGTTTACTGCTGAAAGCCTTTCCTGAATTGTTTCCATTTTGGATGAAGGTTTAAGGACATTGATCCTTAGAATCCTTGCACCCATTGGTGTGATGGTATCATTAAGCACGTCAAATAATGTACCATCCGTTGAGCCATCAAACCTCCTGATAAGTTCAAGATTTCGGACGGTTGCATTATCCAGGATAAGTCTATCATTCAGGTTGTCGACCATTATCTGCTTAATGTGTTTAAGTTTTCTCTTCTGTGTTTCGTCAAGATACGCCATAAGCGCTCCTGCAGCACCAATACCGAGATGCAACTCCTCGATCCCGAAACCACGGAGTGTCTCAACTTCGAAGTGATTCTTGAGTTTCTCTGATGCATAGGTATAATGAAAATTAATATCAGGAACGGGCGTAATTGCGAAATCACTTAAAAATTCATATTCGTTATTTTCGCTGACAAGGATTTCATGTGGATTGATGCGTTTCAGCTCATCAAGTATGTCAATGCTCTTCGGTTCTTCAATAAAGAAGTCGCCGGTGGAAATATCGCAATAGGCGAATCCAAAAAGCTCTTTTGTGTTTGAGGTAATTGCTGCAAGATAGCTGTTTTCCCCTGAGGTAAGAATAGCAGGATTCATAACTGTTCCTGGTGTTATGACTTCAACAACATCCCGCTTGACGATTCCTCTTGCCAGTGCTGGATCCTCTACTTGCTCACAGATGGCGACTTTCAGACCAGCTCTGATAAGTTTTGTAATGTAGTTATCTGCAGCCTTTACAGGAATTCCTGCAAGTGGAACGCGTTTTCCTTTCCCATGCGGTCGGGAAGTGAGTGCGATATTAAGAACTTTGGAAGCAATCTCGGCATCCTTAAAAAATGTTTCGTAGAAGTCTCCCATTCGGAAGAGAAGAATGCTATCTTCATACTGTGCTTTTAGTTTAAAATACTGTTTGAGAAGGGGAGTTGGTTCTTGCATGGGAATTCCTTTACACTCAAAATGTACAATTGTTCTTGGTGATATCCCAGAGTGTTGCGTCTATTATAATTTTCTTATTTTTACAATCCAGAATTGAATATCTTCCTTTTGTTTGAAGAGTTTTGAAAACCCCGTAGCTTTTTCTTTATTATCAAATTCTCCGATGAGAACCTTGTAATACTTGATACCTTCTTGTTTGGTAGTTGCAAGCCATGTTCTGTATCCTTTAGTACTGTACATTTCAATAAGGGTGCTGGCACTTTCTTTATTTTGAAAGGAGCCGATTTGTATGCTGTAGATGCTTTTTAATTTCTTGAGATTTGAAAGGGCTTTCTGGGCACTGGAGTATGAAATAGAATCGGCGCTATTCACTTTCGTATACCATACTATTGATCTGGTTGTATCATTCAGCGCCTCGTACGAAAGCGCAATCCAGATACATATTTGTCCGGAGTAAGGCGCTTCTGAGTCCGATGTTACTATTTTCTTAAAGGCAGAAATTGCTTTTTTGTATGATTTGTTGAGGAAATGATATTGTGAAATTAAGAAGAGAGCACGAAGGCGGTGTTTGCTCTGTGGATAATCTTTGATGATGAACTGAAAGTGCGTAACCGATTTATGAGCATCCTGCTCGAGTAGTCCCTTGTACAGGAGTATTTCATCGATGGGAGCTGACGAAGGTGCTATCTCCTTGAGTTTCTGTCGTGCTTCCTGGAATCTTCCTTCTTCATAAAGTTCCCTTACGATGAGCAAATGCTTTTCTGATGTGGAAAAAAGCAGGCAGAGGGAGAGAGAAATGAGGATATTCATCAGAAATTTCTCTCTCCTGCCTGGGTTTGCAGCCACCAGTTGAAGTCGATGGAAATTGAATCATCTTGAGTTGTTGAATGGATGAAAACCTTTGCATAATGCGGTGCAACATCAGTAATCATATAGTAGTAGTAATATCCACATTCTTCAGAAGCACCGTATCCTGATTCAGGCGCAACATTCAGGTTATCAGAACTTTTTTGTATGCCACCGCCTTGTGGTGTTTGCAACACGGAAGCAGGGACAGTTAAATACGCTTTTAATTGGAATGAGCCGTATGATTCACCATTTTGCGCAAAGACAAAAGTTGCATCACCATTTTTTGGTGCCGAAAGATGATCGGATCCGGAGATGACGTTTGGTGCGGGGATCGGATTAAGCCCGCACCCATTTACCAGGAACAGCATGGAAGTAAATAACGAGAGGAAGCTCATACACAATGCACGGCGAAGGAATAAACAAAATATTCTGCTCTGCCAATGGTTCATGTGGTAGGCTCCAGGGAGAAGGTTTCCAGTGCTCTGCAATCGGGACAGCGTATGATAAAAGTTTGAGATTGAGCACCGCATTCGGAACATATGAAAAGTTCCTTCTGTTTCAAGGTATCAAGGATTCGACGGAGTATGTGCGTTGATTCACTCTTTGACTCTTCCATCTCCGTGAGCAGCAGCAGCAGATTCATCGTAAGAGAATCTGAATTCGTTTCGATTGCATTTCTCAAGAGTTCGTGGGCTTCATTGAACCGTCCCATTTTCAGATAAAATTCAGCAAGATCAGAGATTGTTTTACTGTCATCTGGTATGGTTTCAAGAATCGTTTTATAGGTTGCTTCAATTTTCTGGTACTCTCCCTTATCAAAATACGCTTTCGTCAAGTGTCGAAAGACAATGTGTGCTTTCTCTGGATTGTTTTCAACAAGCTTCTCATATTGTTTAATAGCATCTTCAATGTTTCCCTGAGAGTACTGTATATCACCTGAGTAAACAAGGGCTGGTATATTTTCTGGATTTGCTTTCAGAATCCGTGCAAGTATTTTCAATGCAAAATCAGCATTCCCTTTTTTGTAAGACTCATAAGCTGCCTGTGCTTCATAAGCGGTAAGTTCATCAAAAGAGTACTTGAAGAGTTTTGTCATCTTCCTATATGTTTCTATTGCATCCTGCCAGAACGATGATCTCTCGAAGTTGAGCAGGAGCAGGTTGTAATATTTCTCATTGTGGGGTTCGGATTTGATGAGTTTCCTCAATGTATCAGTTGCCTTTTGATAGGCTTCAAGTGATAGATAATCCTTTGCCATTTGAAAGAGAATTCTTTGTATGGTGTTCTTCCTGATCCCTCTCCTGGCAAGCAAATACGTGTGTATTTGCAATGCCTTCAACGGTTCTTTCCGCTTTCTCAGGAGTTCAGCGAGACGGATATATGCCTCAATATTATCACTGTTTTCGAACACAGCCTCCTGGAACTTCTTGAGAGCATGTTTTTCGTCACCTTCTATGAGTGAAATGAGCGCTTCTTCATAATGCGACATCTTAGCCTTTTTTGCTCTCTTAATAATAGAGAGTATTACAAAAAAAACAAGGAGAATGCCTGCAAGAACGGTAAGGGCTATCCAGTAGGGGCTCATTCTGACTCCTTCTGCTTTACTGTTTTCTCTTCCTGAGGATTTTCTTCTTCCTCCTTTTTTTCCATCATGGCATCCTGAACCGGGATATTTCTTAACGTAGAAAGTTCCTTCTTTAACGCCTTGATTTCATTCTGGCTCCTCCATATGCGGTTTTTTAGTCGAATTTCATCAATGATAGCCACAAGAATGGTAAAAAAGATACCGATTGCAAAGGTCTCAATAAGGACGAGCGTAAGGGGAAGGTCCTTGAATGTCCAGATAAGGATTGATATATCAACGAGTGTGTTGCCATTCTGAGTGCCTATAATCATTCCAACTATGGTAAATATTGCTGCCCAGAGCAATATAAATAAAACCATTGTTCCTCCTTTTATCGTATGCTACCATTTCTGCTTTCATTCATTTTCTTGAAGTGGTTTTCCCACAGGTGTCCACCCTTTTACATCTACTATTCGTACTTTTTTAATGGTACCGCTTTCGAACCTGCCCTGCACAACTATCCTTTTATTATACACTGATATTGCATTTGATTCAAGATAATTTTTTTCGTTTTCTCCGAGAATGAGAACATCGAGTATTCTGCCCCGATATGCATTACTTTTCTGCCTTGTAATCTCTGACTGAACACGAATAAGTTCATGGAGACGTTGCATCCTGGTTTCGGCATCAATAGAAGAACAATACGTACTGGCAAGTGTAAATCGTCGCGGAGAATACTGAAACATATAGGCAGAATCGAAACGAATACCATTCACCATTTTCATTGTTTCTGAAAAATCATCCTCCGTCTCACCAGGGAACCCAACGATTATATCAGTGGTAAGAGCAATGTCGTCAATCCTGGTCCGTATTACATTTATAAGTTCACTATAGTCGTCTTTTGTATAGATTCGATTCATGCGTCTGAGTATTTTTGAACTGCCGGATTGCAGTGGAAGGTGCATACATTTTTCGATCTTTGGTTCTTCTTTCATAACATCGATCATTTCAATGGGGAAAAAAGCAGGATGTGACGTGAGGAATCCGATTCTCTCGATTGCATTAATGTGAGCTATTTCAGAAAGAAGGTGGGGAAGACGTTTTCCATGGTCACAATAGTTATTTACATTTTGTCCCAGCAAGATTATCCTTTTGTATCCTTTTGAAGCCAGTTTCTCTACCTCACGCTTTATATCTTGAATCCTTCTGCTTTTCTCTTTTCCACGGGTGTAGGGAACAACACAGTATGAACAGAAGTTGTTGCACCCTCTCATAACAGAGACATACGCTTCAGGGAAATCTCCACTTGCAGGATACAGATCAGAATAAAGGAGCGTATCATCTAAATCAACGAAGAGCCCTGATACACCCTGCGCACACATGACAACATCTTTCAGGTTATCGGGACCAAGTATAAAGTCAACAAACGGTCTCTTTTTGATGATCCTCGCTTTGAGCTGCTGGGGCACGCATCCTGCGATACCGAGTCTCAGGGCCGGGTTCTTTCGTTTGAGTGTCTTCAAAGAATCAATACGAGAAAGAACCTTTTTAACAGCGTGCTCCCTCACTGCACAGGTGTTTACTATAACTACATCAGCATGTTCAATGTTGCTTGCTTGTGCATAACCATGTTCTTCTAAAAGCAATTCCATAAGATGTGTGTCGTATGTATTCATCTGACAGCCATATGTAATTATATAGTATTGTTTCATTTCATATCCATAAGTTAAACTGTTTCTTTAATCACTGCAAAGCAAACCGTATGTATCGTACCCATCAATTTTCTCAATTCGAACTCTTCTAAATTCTCCGCCACAATTGCGCACTGGGGGAATGAGTACTCTAATATAATTTCCGGAAAAAGCTACCATCATATTCGTGAGCTTATCTCGCTTTGCTTCAACGAGAACGGTAAGCACTTTATTACGGTAGTGATTTCTAAAATCAATTGATTTTAGGAGCGCGAGTTCTCTGAGCATCGCACTACGCTCTTTTTTCTCTTTTTCATGCACGGTATTGGGCAGGATTGCCGCAAGTGTTCCCTTTCTTGGAGAATATCTGAAAACGTGGAGGTAGGTGAATGGAAGGTTGCGAATGAAATTATATGTGTTCTGGAAGCGTTGAGCGGTTTCTGAAGGGAAACCTATTATTACATCTGCTCCAATACCACAATCGCTCATTTGGTTTTTAATTCGGGTTATCAAACCTGCTGAGTATGCTGGTTCATAATTTCTTCCCATTGAGTCGAGAACATTCCTGTCACCACTCTGAAGCGAAAGGTGAAAATGGTGACAAATTTTTGATGATGATGCAACCGTGTCAATTAATTCATTGGTTATTTCCTCTGGATTAAGAGAACTTAATCTGATTTTCTCTAAATTCGGAATATGCTCAATTTCTTTCAAGAGTTGTACAAGATCTCTTCCATTGTCATTGTATCTTCCAATATGTACACCGGTAAGAGTTATTTCCTTAAACCTATTACGGATAAGTGAGGTAATCTCCTTCCTTATCTCATCATGTGGTCTTGAATGCTCTTTTTTCCTGAGATACGGTACGATGCAGTAGGAACAGAACTTGTTGCAACCTGTCTGAATCTTTACAAATGCGCGCGTATGGTTGTTAAATGTGCTGATACACGTTTTTTGACTATTGAATAATCGCTGAAAGAATGAGTGTTTCTGTGTATTCGGGACAAATGTATCCACTTCCGGGAGGTTTTCCATTTCCACAGGATAGCAGCCGGTAACGATTATTCTTGCGTTTTGTGACATTCTGCGTGCTCTTCTGATGATATTCCTGGATTGCTGAACAGCATTCATAGTAACGGAACACATATTAATAACATAGATATCAGCACCGTTTACGAAACTTGCTGTAGCAAATGGTGAATCCTCAGCCATTTCCCTGAGCAATTGTGTTTCATATTGATTTAATTTGCACCCAAGGGTTTTGAATGATATTTTCATGTTCGCGCAGTACTCCGGTCATAACAATACTTGCTTGGTTCCGCTTGTTATACACTATATGCCAAAAGCTAAAAGCAGTCAAGTGCTTTCTCTTTGGTGGGTTTTGCAGGGGTAATGTGTGCAAAAAAAAGGGCAGCAGAATTCATTCTGCTGCCCTTTTTCCTCAATGATTGTATTATGGGTGCATCTTTTTCCGGTGGTGCTTATCAGGCATCCGATCGCCTTCTTTTCCTTTATGCCCTTTTTTCTTCATGTGATGTTCGGTCCTGATCTTTTCGAGTTTCTCGAGTTGCTCTGCACTCAGTATCTTTTTCATGGAGATCATTTCTTTTATCCTAAGAATCCTTTTCTCTGTTTGCAACTCCATTATTTGTTTGACAAAAGCGATGGCTTTATCCTCGTCGGGATTATCCGCATCCATAATCTCTCTCAGATCAATCTCCGCAAGTTCCGTTTCCGCCCGAATTTGTATCATTTTCTTCTCTGTTTTGATGGTCATATCCTTTATTTTATCTATTTGTTTATCAGAAAGTTTCAGTTCTTTGACCAGTTTCTTGTTTTTCCAGAGAGCATGAAATTCGGCAAATGATGTTGATACAAGAGCAAGCATAGCGACAACAGCAACAAGGGTTATAATTGTTTTTTTCATTCTTTCACCTCCTTTTCACATAATTCATTTGTCTATTTAGATACAAATGTGGTCAAAAGGTTTAAAAAATGTTCGTATTTAACCAAGAATAATAATTCACTTGCTTTTTTTTGCAATTGTGCTACAATGACGAAATGAAAGCCTCAATTTACTGTATTGCTGATGCACATTTGGGGTCTGACACCGAATTGGTAGAAAAAAGAAAGATTAAGAATCTTATTGCATTCCTCGATAAAGTTAAAAAAGAAAAGGCTGATCTGATCATCGCAGGCGACCTGTTTGACTTTTATTTTGAATACAATTCTGTTATCCCAAGAAAGTATTTTGATATATTGGCAAAATTGAAAGAGGTAAGAAAAGCTGGCGTAAACATCTGGTTTGTTGCAGGAAACCATGATTACTGGGTGGGCTCCTTTTTTGAGAATGATATTGGGATTCGAATATATACTGAATCAATGAAGTTCCGTTTTTTTAAAAAACGCATTTTCATTGCGCATGGCGATGGTCTTGGAAGGTTCGATCTTGGTCATCTTCTGCTCCAATTACTTCTGCGTCAGCCACTCAACATCTTTCTTTTCTCTCTTTTACACCCAAATCTTGCGTATGCCCTTGGTAGATGGGTATCAAAGATGAGCAGGCAGAAATCTTCCAGTAGGAAATTTATGTTGGAGAACCATCCATTACAGAGATTTGCAAGAAATATGTGGGAGAGGGGATACGATGCAGTAATTATCGGACATATCCACTATCCGTATATAGAGAAAAAGAATGGAAAGGTTTTCGCCATAATTGGTGATTGGATCGATAATTTTTCATATATCCATATAACAGATAACGGGATTTCTCTGCACTATTTTGAATCAAATACAGAGGACAGAAAATAGTATGGGGAGTAAAATTTCAGTCCGAGACAAAAAATCAAATATTAAGTTCTGAAGGAATTACTTACCTTTCGGGATATCGATACCGATAGGAGTGTGGAGGAACTTCCTCACTGAAATATGGCTGCCGACATAACCGAGGATGGTTCCAAAGACGACAATGGCGATGAAGAGTTCTCTTGTTACTTGTATGAAGTCGACAAGTCTTGCAGCAAACAGGCTGTAAACACCAAAGAGCAATCCTGCTGCAACAGCGCCTGCAAGAACGCCTTCAATGATGCCCTCAACAATAAAGGGACCGATGATAAACCGGTTTGAAGCACCAACGAGCTCCATAATCTCGATCTGCTGCCTTCTGGCAAAGACAGTAAGTTTGATAGTGTTTGCTACAACAAATATTGAGGAGAGACTAATGATAACACCAAGTATTAGGTCAATTCCCACGAGTATTTTCACAACTCTGTCAAGGATTTTGACCCATTCTTTGCCGTATTTGATCTCTTCGACACCCGGCATAGCATCAATCTTGCTGGATATGTTTTCGAGGTTTTCTGGATCCTTGAAGCTCTCATACAGCTTGACATCAAATGAGGAAGGAAGCGGATTATCTTCAAGGGCTTCGAGGAGGTCAGAGTCTTCCCCGAGGTCCTTCGTGAACTGTTCAAGCGCTTCCTGTTTTGAAACAAAAATAACTTTTCGCACACCCATCAGTGTTGCTATGTCTTTACGTAGCGAGGCAATTTCGTCTTCTTTGAGTTCATCCTTCAAAAACACTGTTATGGCAACTTTCTCTTCTGCCTTCTGAATGAGCAGAAAAAGGTTGATTGTCGAGATGAGAAAGAGGCCAAAAATGAAGAGAGAGAAAAACATTACCCCGAAGGTAACTAATGCCATTAACTTATTCTTGGATAGTCCCCTGATTGCTTCTTTCAGAATAAACATATTATTGTACCATTACAGTTTATCAAGAAAAATTTCTTCCTTGAGATTATCCTTTGTATCCTCAATTATTGTTCCCTCTTTTAATGCAATTTTCCGATAGGGACTTTTTCTTACCATTTCCAGTTCATGAGTTGCCATAATAACCGCTGTTCCTGATGCATTGATGTTCTTGAGAAGGTTAACAATCTCCTTGGTGCTTTCGGGGTCGACATTTCCTGTTGGTTCATCTGCAAGCAGTATGAATGGCTCACGTACCAGTGCCCGAGCGATTGCTATTCTCTGTTGTTCTCCTCCCGATAACTGGTAGGGGAATGAGTCACGTTTGTGATTCAGGTGAACATCAGCAAGTGTCTTTAAGACTTTTTCCTTTATGAGTTTTCGCGAAGTTCCGGTAACCTGGAGAGCAAAAGCAACGTTATCAAACGCATTTCTATCCTGAAGGAGTTTAAAATCCTGGAAGATAACGCCAATTTTTCTTCTTAAAATAGGAATTTCCTTTGTTTTGATGGAAGAGGAGTG
>CBDUQV010000054.1:0-10644 GCA_965369615.1 uncultured bacterium
GCTTCAACATCATCATCGCCGGGGAGATCTATTTCCCCTTTTCTCACAAGACCGAAGCTGAACCATTCAAGGGGACGGACAATCATGCCAAGAGTATAGAAATCCTTACCTGAAAAGGAATTGTTTCTCCTTGACCAATTGTTCAATGAACAATTATCGGAAGGTGCAAAGAAGAATGCAAAGAGAGCAAAAAACACAATCTATGTTGCGAAATCACTATCAAAAGTGATGCGAATACAGAAATACATTAGAAAAACAAAGCATACATCTGTTTTTCCCGTATTAACAACAGTGAATCCCCTTTTTCATCATGTGTATGAACGATTGCCAATCACGGAAAGGATACAGCTGCGCGTAATTTCTGAAACCCATGCAAGACTCATTGTGCGGTATATTCTTGTTAAAGAAAGACACTCTTTGTTCTCAAAGGGCAATTTTTCACTATCACCGGAAACATCAGACTTTTTCACTACCTGGATAAGAAATATAAAGGAGTACAATTTGCATCTCACCTACACCGATATGGAAATTGTGTACAGGAAGGATGCAACACGTTTTGACCTGTCGCATAGAGAAAACAAATTCAACGAAAAACTCCTTTCAGTGCTCAGTAAATTATTCTTTCTGTATGAAAAATTCTTACTGGACAACAATCTCCTTGACGAAAGTGATAAGAAATGGTGGGTCATAGACCACCTGAGTTCGACGATTATCAAAAGATGTTCATTTTATATTGAACATCTTTCAATTCTCAGAACCATCGAACAAGTACTCTTCAGGAAAATATATCAAATTGCAAAAAGCGTATCATTACTGGATTTTTCTTACGAATTTCCAGAAAATCAATTTACCACAACGACAATCATTGAACAGGATTATGTAATTGAAGAGAACCTTTCAGGGAAAAATAGTCAATACCCGATTATTAAACTTCGCAAATACCAGAAGAAGGAACATGAGATCGAATCAATTGCCAGGAAAATCGATAAGCAAGAAATAACCGGGGATATTGTCATTGTCGCTCCAGTAATCGATGAATACGAGTCTATACTCCAAAGGGTCTTTGCTCGTTACCACATTGCACCGCCGGGACTTGCCTACAAGAAACTGTCCGAATCTCCCGTTATCAAGTCCTGCATGGCTTTATTTGACTTAATCAATGAGAGGTTTAGAAGAAGAGCTATGCTGAGCTTCTTACTTTCACCATTCACCAGCTTTTTCGAGCAGGATGAGAGAAAGCATATTGACAGACTGACAAGAAATGAAATGATTGTTGATGGTAATGATTGGATGAAATTAAAAACCAATACACCTGGGATTGGCAAGATTATTCAGCTTGTCCGAGAATTATCGGTATTGAAGACAAAAAAAGGTATTCCATTCCTTGACCACTATATTTCCTTGTTGCTTTCTCTGATCCATCCTGAGTATGAAGAAGAAATCAGCGCATTTAATATGATTCTCAATTACATTACTTCTCTAACACGGAAACCCATAGCAAGAACATGCAGCGAATTTACACTGAAGGATTTTCAGAGAATTATTACCACATATATAGAATCAGCCAGGGTGCGAACCGGAAATCCTGTTGACGAAACAATACAGTTGCTTGACCTTGAGGAAGCAAGTGGCATGAAATTTGGCTCCGTCTTTCTGGTGGGACTCGTAGAAGGAAAACTTCCTCATGAGCCACAGCATAACCCTCTCTTTTCCGAGAAATTGCTCGATGAAATGGGTTTTCCAACATACGATATGCTGTACACCCTCTCAAAATTTAATTTCGAAAACATTATGTGTGGAGCAAACACCATTTTCTGTTCATATTATGAAAAAGATGAAAGGGAAAATATCTATATGAAGAGTCCTTTCCTTCAGGGTATAGCCTGCACCGAGGAAAAAAACACGGATAATGGCATCCAGACAGTTGTCGATTGGCAAATGCGATTGGGAGAAATCATACACAGCGGAGAAGAGCTCGGTGAACAGTTCGCTTCTCAATCAATGAAAGAAAGGGTTTTGTACATCAGAGACGGCATACGAAGGTTTTATGACGAGAAGAGGCTCCGAAATGTTAAGGATAGTATCCTTTCAGGTAAAGAAATAGAACAATGCGTTGTCAGTACATTGAACAAACTATCGAAACGTATCTCTGCATCATTTCTCGAAACATACAAACGCTGTCCTTACCAGTTCTTTCTGCACTACATAGTGGGATTAGGAGAAACGACAGAACCGGAAAAAGGTATGGATCGTGGACTCCGGGGACGGGTTATCCATGCAATCCTTGCCCGCTTCTTTGAAAGAAGATTGCATAAAAAGGTTCAAAAGAGTCTCAGGAACAACTGGGGTGAGATGCGAACAATTGCCATTGATGTCATTGAACGTTTAATACCAGGAAAAAGAGACCGTATTTTACTCAAGGTCGAACTTATTTCAAAAGAACACTCCTCACTCCTCTACAAGTTCCTGGACTTCGAATCAGAGAAACACATCAATCATACCATTTCTGACACTGAATGGAGATTTTCAGGAAAAGATGTCTCCATGATCATTAACGGAGATAAACTTGGGTTCGTTGGAATTATTGACAGGATTGATAAAAGTCCTCATGGTCTCATTATTTACGATTACAAAACAGGAAGTAAAACGAAGCTTCCTCGAGACAGTTATATTCAGGAAGGGACTTCTTTCCAACTACCGCTCTATGCGCTGGCAGTTGAAACATGCATTGGCAAGGTTTCGGAAACCGCATACTACCTTATCAGTAACAAAGATGGCGTTCTCACCCAACAGAGAAAGATCATTTCCTCACAACTCCTGAAATCGAATATTGCGCAGGTTTGGAAAGCAATGAATGAATTTAATTTTGAATCTCAACGTACTGCACAATGTACGGACTTCTGCCCATACCTTAACCTCTGTCCGGAATTTCACAGAAGATGAAACATACAGATAGTCTACAGAAGCTCTTCCGCAATTTCCTCATGAAAGAACTCAAATTGGATGAACGGCAATACGCAGCAGTCCTGGGGGATGAGAAAAAGGATAAAACCGCATACAGACTCCTGGTTACCGCTCCAGCGGGTTCCGGAAAAACAAGAATTCTTGCCTCACGGTACCTTAAATTGCTGATTGATGGCGAAAAACCTGAAAACATCGTTGCAATTACCTTTACCAGAAAAGCAGCAGGAGAAATGAAAAAAAGGGTTGTTGAATACCTGCTCATGTTCCGCAAGGAAATTGAGGAGAATAAGCTCACAGACGACATTTCCCGCTGCCTGACAAACCGCGACATGTTCAACAGAATCATTATTGCAATGCGTATTTCCACCATAGATTCCTTTCTTTCAAGTATTATTCTTCTCTTTCCAGGAGAATCCGGGGTAGACCCGAATTTCACAGTAATGGATGAAATTGAGGAGGATGAACTTATTGATCGTGTCATTGACGAACTTGTTGAAGAACGCTTAGATAAGGATACATCACTCATAGATCTCTTGCAGTTTTTCAATTTCATTTACTCATCAACAGAGCCCAGTCGATCTACCTTCCTTTACAGCATCAAGAACATTGTAAAACACTGGGAAATATACGGCACAACGATTACTAAACTGAGCACGATGACTATGCAACAGATCACTGATGAAACGATAAGGTTTATTGGAAATAGTATGAAAACAAGAACAACACTTGAAAAACTGAAAAATCGGTCAGCCGAATTTGAAAAACTGCAGAGAGCAGATGATGCTTTAATGGACACATTCCTTCTATTCATAATCCGTAATTCTGTAGATGATATATTCAACAAGAGAGAAGACTTCATGTACTATCACCTACTCTTCTTGACACAAAAGGGAAAACCACGAAAGAAATGCCCTTTCAGGATTACAGACCCGTCAGTCAGGGAACAGTATGGTGAAATTGTACAGTTGTACGCAGACTGTTTTAATGGATTTCTGCTTGGTATTGATATTGACAATACTCAACTTACAAAAGGTTTTATCTCATTTGTCCTTGATGTCATACAGATTATTCAATCAAAAAAAAGAGAACGCGGTATACTGGGGATTGGTGACCTGAAAACAATCAGCTATGCGCTCTTGACGAGACATACTGAACGATTTAATATACTCTTTAACATGGATGCACGCATTAATCATTACCTTATTGATGAATTTCAAGACGTTGATCCAATCCAGTGGGAAATCTTCCAAAAATTGACTGAGGATTGGTTCTCAGGCGAAACGGCAAAGAGCGAACGAAGGATTGTTCCAACAATTTTTCTTGTTGGTGACGAAAAGCAATCAATCTATGGTTTTAGAAACGCTGATGTAAGCATCATTAATAATATAAAAGAGAGCGATGAATACTTCACTGAGAAGTTCTCACTCATTATAAATTATCGCAGTAAAAAAGAGATTATCGATTCTGTGAATACACTCTTTGAAAATGCAATGAAAAGAATTGAAACCAGACCTACATCTGTTGGTTACGAGCGGATGAAATCGCATGATATAACCGGCGGAGGAACCATTAAATTCATTGAGCTCGATCTCGATGGAAAAACTGAAAAATTAGCACCTCAACTCGCAGAGAAAGTAGCACAACTCATTCTTTCGGTAAGAAATCATTATGCAAACTGGGGGGATATTGCCCTGCTTTTCACAAATTCCCTTCATTTTCACTATTATGAAAAGGTATTCGAGGCTCAATCAATCCCTTACGTATCATCAGGAGGCACGTTCTTTTTTGATAATGCGGAAATTCGTGAACTTCTCAAAATACTGGAATTCCTTGAAAATCCTTACAACGACATTTCTTGCGCTGCATTATTTCTCTCCCCTCTTTTTGGCTATGAACTCAGTGATTTACTTGAACTCGCGCTGTTTTCTCCTTCCATACAATCAGGAAGTATCGAATTCTCTCTCTACGATACGCTACAGCTTTTCTTTAGCACAAAATACAATAGATTTCTCAACCTGACGCAGAACTGGATTGATGAAAGAGATAGAATACCAATTGTGCAATTGCTCGACAAGGCAATACTTGACACCAATGCTTACGGTATCCTTGTTGATAGCAAAGGAGGACAGAAGGATGTCAATATCAAGAAACTACTCACTTTGGTTGAAAACATTTCCCAACAAACAACGAATTATGCATTTTTTTATGACAGATTGAACAGAGTTATACAAACCCGTGAAAAAAATGCTGATATAGACATTGGTATCGGCTCATTCACAGAAGAGGAAAAGAGCTCCATTCACTTAATGACAGTGCATAAAGCAAAAGGTCTCGAATTCCCGGTTATCATACTGCCAGAAGTTGATGGAGGAACGATGAAGATAAGCTCTGCAGGCATTGAAATTGACAGATATTCTCCGTACCTGTTCTTCCTCAAGAAATATCGCAACATAAACACACCACTCATCCACAAATACAGGGAAATAAAGAGAGGAAGAGAAGAAGAGGAATTAAAAAGACTCCTGTATGTTGCCTTAACGAGAGCAAAAAATGAATTGTATCTTTTCTCAACGAAAAGCAGGGTTACCGATACACAAATATGGTTGAAAATAATTCATGCTGCGCATTTTCCAAAAACCTCTTCGCTCAAGCTCACGATTGAACCCCGCAAAGAAGTAATCGCAGTGCCTGAGAAAGTGAAAGCAATTTACCAGTTTACCGAGAAAAGCACGTTTTCACCTCCTAAAACCGAGATATCACCCAGTAAACGTGGTAAAGAAATTGCACGCTTCACTCTTGAAAATGAACGGGCGAAACTGAAAGGAACAATACTGCATAAACTCTTTGAACTCATTGGTGAAAAACATTTGCTCTCATTCGATGCTGAATACATTTCGCAGACCGTTGATATTATTTCACTGCAAATGGATTCATTGTTCCTCTATGATGAAGCGATGGAAAAAGCGATTAAGAGCGAATTCTCAAAAGTTTTGCATGACAAGAATATCATGCTGATTATGGCAAATGAGCATAGTTTTAACGAATTTTATTACTCATTTGAAATAAAAGACGAGGATGCCAAATTCATCACCGTATCAGGTATAATGGATAAAGTGATTTTCAAAAATGGCAACATACTCATATACGATTATAAGACCGATTCTATTAACGAAACATCACGAAAAAGTTTCATCGAGAACATGAAAAAACAATATAAACATCAGATGGAAGCATATCGATCAGCGGCAATCCATCTTTTTAATAAAAAGAAGGAAGACATCAGTACTTTTCTCATTTTGACATCGATACTTGAAGTCGTAGAAGTATAATTAAATATTGAAAATACCTAAGGTGTTGGAATTGAAATTATTTTTACTGCTTTTATCCATCATTTTTGCGGTTGCCGTTGGTTTTTTCTAAAAAGAAGTTGACAATCGGCTGAAGTTCTGCTAATAATCTGTAAAAAAGGAGGCATTGTGGGAGATATCGGAAAAAGTTTAAAAAATCTTATGGAGAAGATAGCATTTCATATCCCGGGATACGCAGGATACCAGAAGCGGGAGAAAAGAAGAGAAACAGATCATCTCTACCGAATGCATCTTGTTGAAAAACTGAGAGGAATAAAAAGAAGTTTTGATGAGGTAGCAACCGAAATATCGAACAAGGGAAACCTGGATCTGCTTAAACCGGTTGATAGAATATTTAAGAAACTGGAAAAAGTTACCGACACAATTCGTTTTGCAGATCATGGTTATAAAGGCTTCTTTGATGTCGTTGCTGTTGATTTCCCGGAATTGGAAAAACTGTACAATTTTGATCTTTCACTTCAAAACGATATTAGCGCCCTCAAGGAAAAAGTTACTGTGATTTCAAAGGCACTTGACTCAGATACACTCATGCCTCTTCTTGAAGGCTTTGTGAAAGCATTGAATGAACTCAATGAAAAACTCGCAACAAGAGATGAATGCATAACAGGCATTACTGGAGGAAACTAAAATGGCAAAATTCTTTGAAGTAATAGAATACTTTGATGAAACCGGTGAAGAGATGGTGCACCGCATTCCTCAAGAGGGTTCAGGGGAGACCCAGCTTGGAAGCCAGCTGGTTGTCAGAGAAAGCCAATATGCTGTGTTCTTCAGAGATGGAAAGGCACTTGATGTCTTTGGACCCGGAAGGCATAGCTTAACAACGCTCAACCTGCCAATACTGCGGAGAATCATTGGCGCAGCTTTTGATGGAAAAAGTCCCTTCAGAGTTGAAGTTTACTATGTAAACGCACGGGTTTTCACCAACTCAAAATGGGGAACTCAAGAGCCAATTCCATTTCGGGATAGCGAATTGCACATGGTAAGGCTTCGCGCATTTGGAACATACAGTGAACGCATTATTGAACCACAGTTGTTCCTCAACAAGATAGTTGGAACCCAGGGAATGTTTCGTAGAATTGATGTTGAGGATTTCCTGAGGAGTATGATTGTAGCACGACTCACTGATTTTCTTGGTGAAAATCTAACCAGTATCTTCGATCTTCCACAACATTACGATGAAATTTCTGCTGGCACAAAGGCGCGCATCCAGGATGACTTCTCGAAATACGGACTTGAGTTGGTTGATTTTTATATCAATGCAATTACACCACCTCCTGATGTTCAGGAAATGATAGATCAAAGGTCTGGTATGGGTGCGGTGGGTGACCTCGGGCGATTCACACAATTCTCCGCTGCGCGAGCCCTGCGTGATGCTGCGCGAGGGGCAGGTGGAGAAGGAGGTGCTGGCGGCACAGCAGGAGCCGGTCTCGGTCTGGGTGCTGGGCTTGGTATGGGAATGATGATGCCCGGTATGATCTCTCAGGCTTATCAGCAGGCTGGTACATCGATCAAGTGTCAAAAATGCGGCACAGCGAACCCCTCACATGCAAAATTTTGTTCCGCTTGCGGTGAAAAGCTCGAAATTGGAACGGTTACGTGTCCAAAATGTAAGCAGAATGCACCTCTTGGCAGTCAATTTTGCCCAAATTGCGGAACATCGCTTGTCACAAAAACAATGAAGTGCTCGAAATGCGGCAAAGATATACCTGAAGGCTCACAATTCTGTCCTGATTGCGGCACCAGCCAATCAGCGACTGAACAGCCAGAAGAAAAAGCCAAATAGAGAGATCGCTTCACTTCAAGATAAGTAGGAAACCTCTTATTCGAAATAGAATATTGGAACTATTGTGGTAAAGAAACTCCTTCCCATTCTAATCCTTACTCTTCTTTTTGCTTTTAAACTTCATGCGTTTACATTTTCAAGTACCACGGGCTTTGCCATTCCTGTTGGAAGCTGGGCAAATCAACACAGTTCATCTCCCTTCATTTCTGTTGGGTCCGTCCTTATACGAAAAAACTTTGCATCTTTTGGAATTTCCATTGATCTCTTCTCCTTTTCCGGAAAACTCAATGAGAGCTATCACCTTCAAATTGTCTCTCCAGGCACCTGCATCAATTTCTACCCGCTCTTTTTCGCCAATAATCACACTCTTATACTAAAAGAAACACTGTCATACGGTATTATGCAAAGAAAATTGCATGATTCATTCGAGAAAGGAAAGGATTTTGCACTTCTATCGGCAGTTGGTGCAGAATTCGAGCTCGGAGAAAACTGGTTCATTTCCTCTTATATCGGTGACAACCATTATGCCGGTGGTATGGATATGTTTATTTTTTGCTTTGGCATTGAATTCAGAAAATGAAACAGATAATTGCATTGGCAATTTTATTGTGCTTACTCTTTTCCTGCGATAACCCGTTCACGGCTCGCATAACGAATGATTTCATCCCTATTGATATAACAGGGAATTTCTGGATATACAAAAACAACAATGATAGCGAGAAATACCTTGAAGTAAAAGAAAACACAAATAATCTTATATTCGACGGAAGGGAAGCAATTATAGTCGAAGAGAACTATGCAGAAACATACTGGTTTAAAGGTGAAGGTTTCGTATCACGGCACAAACAGGTACAGATAAACTTCAACGGGCAATTATTCACCATTGAGGAACGATGGCAGCATTACATTGAAATACCAATGGTCGTTGGAAACTCATGGGAGGATGCATGGAGAGATACGATTGATTTTCTCAATGAACCGCTTTACTATGTAAGTATATTGCAGGGTTCTGTTGTAGCTATCGAAGCAGTTGATACGCAGGCCGGAGAGTTTGACAATTGCTACAAGCTACATTTCAACCGTATCGAAGAAATTCGCTCAAGTATCCTTGGTGATAGCGTTTCAGAGACATGCCACTTCGAATGGTATGCACCTGGTGTCGGCTTGGTTCAATCAACTCAGGACGATCAAGACTGGAAATTGATTGACTACGGAAATAATGAAGAAGGGGATTAGATGTGTACAATAAAGATATCCTTGGGCTGGCAATATTCATCCTTTCCTTCATTTTCATATCTTTCTTTCACAACAGAAAAACAATAATCCTCTGGGCAGGTGTCCTGCTCCTTTTTATTTTCCGCCTTACTTCATTCGGTAGCGCAGTAAACGTAATCAACTGGAATGTTATTGGCATCTTCTGGGGCACTGCTATTGTTGCTGAAGTTTTCATCATATCAAACGTTCCATCCCTGGTCGCGAATAAACTTGTCTCAAAGACAAAAACTGTTGGGATCGCCATTCTTGCTGTGTCCGCGTTCAGCGGATTTATTTCCGCTTTCTGTGAAAATGTGGCAACGGTCATGATAGTTGCTCCCATTGCATTCGAGATAGCAAGGAAACTGAAGGTCTCCCCCGTTCCCTTTTTAATTGCAATTGCCATCAGTTCAAACCTTCAGGGTGCTGCAACTCTCATTGGAGATCCACCCAGCATGATACTCGCAGGTCTTCTCAACATGAACTTCAACAACTTTTTCTTCCTCAACGGCAAACCGGGAATCTTCTTTGCTATTGAACTCGGAGCACTCGCATCTCTTTTTGTGCTCTATCTTGCATTTAGAAGTTTCAGACAAAAAACAGGATTTTTCGAAGGTCAGGATGTCAGGACCTGGGTTCCCACCATTATTCTCATACTGATGACATTGGCGCTTATAAGCATATCAATATTCGGATTCGATTTCAATAAATTTGGAGGAATTGTATCGGTAATATTCGGCTTCATTGCCATTACATGGTATGAAACCTTCTACAAAACAAAAGATAAGCGTTTTGCATTACTGATACGATTTGACTGGGATACACTCTTCTTCCTCCTTGCCATTTTTATTCTCGTTGGTATGCTTACAGAACGTGGCATCGTTGATAAAATGGCTCAAATTATTCAAAACGTAACCGGAACAAATACATTTCTTACATTCATTGTTCTTGTCTGGGTTTCTGTTTTCCTTTCTGCGTTTATCGATAATGTTCCCTACGTGACAGCAATGCTTCCGGTGGGAATCATCATCTCAAACCACCTTGGTATTGAGTCGTATCTTCTCTGCTTTGGTATAGTTATTGGTGCTTCCATTGGTGGCAATATAACGCCATTTGGTGCAGCAGCAAATATCGTTGCTGTTGGCATGCTCAAAAAGCGAAAATTCAAGGTGACTTTCGCAGATTTTCTCAAGCTCGGCCTTCCATTTACCATCGTCGCCACCCTCGTTGCCACCTTCTTTATCTGGTTTTTCTGGAAATAGTTTTGCGTGTAGG
>CBDUQV010000055.1:0-10462 GCA_965369615.1 uncultured bacterium
CAATAACAAACGAATACGGAGCGATGATTGGAAAATTCAAATCGGTCTTATCGTTCATTTTAAATTGAAAACCGTAGAGACACAATGTATCAAGTGATAATGTATCAGTGAGTGTATCCCATATCCCGGTAATGCTGTCTCTACTCATGGTAACCATTGTAGATAATACCGTTACAGTATCTTCGGGTGTAAACATCTTGCCAAGGTCAAATAACGCTATTATTGTGCTATCAAGTTCTGCGTTTGCAACGTAGAAAAGATCCCTTTCTTCGTCAACCGAAATTGCCGTTGGAGAATCATACACATTTCTACTAACTACATTCGTTTCAATAATTTCTGCTGGCAACGTGTCGGGTGGTGTAACAGTGGTATCTATCCAATAGCGAGTGGTATCGCATTCAATCAATGTATCCAACCCCATAAAGTTCCATGAAAACCACTGTGTTCCGTTGTGGAAATGAACAGCGGAAAGACCGGGGTCAGTGACAAAGAGATTGCCATCATCATCAATGTACATCGCAAAAGGAGAAGAGAACTTTTCTTCACCAATAATTGAATCCAGGCTGTAAATGCTCACAGAAACAATTACCAAAGTATCAACGGTTTCGAAATCATCTCCAATACTATCGGTGCATGTTACAAAAATAGTGTAGTTGTCTTCAGTAGCAGGAGCCCCCCAGTAGCACGGATTTACGGTAGCTGATGGATTCGTTAGTAATTCATCCGCAAAAAATTGACCATCCGAACATGACCATTGGTAATATATCTGGTCCTCATCCTGATCCGTAGCTGAAAGATTGAGATACACCGTTCCTCCCTTGGAAACAATGGAAGGCGATGCCTCAATTGAAATAATTACCGGTGTTCGAGAATCCGGCGGTAACGCCTTCTTTGTGCAACTCACCATTAAGAGGATCGCCAAAAGAAAAATTAGGGGAAACACCATCCTTCTGTACATAATACCTCCTTTAATCATTAACCAGTAAAAAACATTTCGATAAAATATAACATAGCGAAAAGCGAATGTCAAGAAAAAAAACTCTTAGTGGCTTGTCCAGACATTGTATACAATACCGCCCAAAAGACTCAAGAAGCCAGCAACAAGAATAGAAATGGATTCAAATGTTCCAAATCGTAATGAATTTACGATGAGGGGGAACAGGTCTCCCGGGTCAGCTGCACTTAAAGCGGGAAAGAAAAAGCCCACTCTTACAAAATGCAAGACGGTTCCAATGATGAGGACAATCCCGCCGAAGAATGGGAAAAGCCAGATTCCTGCTTTCCGTATGAGTTTTAGAAGCCTCTTCAAAATGAGCCCGTATACCATGATCGATAGCGCAAATAGAAGTATTCCAATAGCAAAAAGGATTTCAGCAAAAAAATTTGGTCTCATCTATCACCCCTTCTTTGGTTTTACAACATTATAGAACCGGAACGTAGCAATGAGTGACAACAATCCCGAAAGGAAGAAAAGACCATAAGCAATCCAGCTCTGAATATCAGTCATCTTTAAGAATCCTTTCACCACGGCAGCATACATCTTTATAATAGCAAAGATGAGTATTCCTGATGGTGCAATAATCATGAATTGCCAACCCGTTTTTTTTCGTAATACTATTTCATACTTTTTTGCAATTATGCTGAGAAAGATAAGACTCAGCCATAGTATGACGGCACCTCCGATGGCAAGAAAACTTGAAATATTCTTCCAGAAAACAACCTCCTTGGGCCATTGAGATTGAATCGCCAGATAATAGAGCACCGTATGCATCATAGATGCCTCCTTAAAGCATTTTTGCTCACTCTTTTATGAGCGAAAGCAGTTTAGCCACCATTTCCTTTGCCTGAGAGGGGCCTATTAACATTGCAGATGCCTTCTGGAGCGAAAAACAAAGTTTCTTAACCTTTGTAGTTGTGCAGGATTCAGGCTTAATTGCCAAATCAGACATTTGATTTTCATAAATGGTTTCACTGAAGTCGCCAAGGTACTCAGTCAATATCCCGCTTATTTGATCGAATATCGAAGCAGGAGCTATTTTTTCTTCCTTTTTTTCGACCGGACGCGGTGGTTTTTCTTTGACCTTAGCTGTTTCCTTTTTAATTTCCTTCCGAGGTGCTTTTTCCTTTATTTCAGGAACTGGAGCCTTGCTAATGAGAGCCTGGTAAATATCTTCTATATTGCGAAAGGAAACACTCTTCTTAAAGACAATGCCACAGTAACCCCCATTGCAACTGAAGATAGAAACTCTTCTCTCCTCTCCTTCCAGGAGAAATTTATCAAAATCAATACCACCAAGAGCATCCATAGTTTGCGTCAGCACAAGCGCAATTCTTTTTATTCGTGATTCGGGAATGGTGTATTGTTCAGAGAACGAAAACAGATTCTCATTATCCTTGAAAAAAAACGAACCAAGGACAAGACTATTACCTGTTAACTCTTGAAGAAGTTCGTTCATCGTGCAATTCCCAACTTCTCAATGACATTATGCACTTTCTTCTTTGCTTCAATTGCCCCAAATTTCCCAACGGCTTTACGGCACAGGCTATCGGTAACCAGCTTTGAAACTGATGAAACATCTTCTTCTCTCACATCAGGTTCCAGAATACCGTTAAAACTCAGTTCATTATTATCAATACTCAAACCCGTTAAAATTTTTTGCCCCATATCATTCACCGAAAATTTTTCCCTGACTATGGTAAGCCATGGCGCCCTGTCAGCTCCTTCACTGAATTCATCAATGAGAAGATTTATCTGGCGCACCTTGCTTGTGAGGAATCGAACTTCTTGCGTCATCTCCTCTTCCTCCCCAACCGCTTTCTCTTCTGCTTTCTTTTCTTCTTTTGCTTCCTCAATACCCACAATTTTGACAATCACTGATTCAAATAATGCTGATGGCGCTATTTCGCATCCAATATAACCACCTTCCTGGACGAGAATAATGAATTTCTGACTATTTTTTTCAAGATAACTGTACTTGAGCCCTTTTACAGCAAGAGAAGACGCAACAACATCAAAACCTGAGCCGAAGAACGCTGTAATATCTTCAAGCGAAGGGTTTATGTTTCCTTCCTGATGAAGCACTGAACCGTTCTGCGGATTCACCACTATACAGCCCGTGATGCCTTCCACGCCCATAATCCTTGTAACAAGTAACTCAAGCATTATTTCTTCAACCCGTTCAATTTTTTAAGGGCGGCTGTGAACTTTGTCTTTGTGAGCATAGGTCCAAATTCTTCGCTGCAACTTATTTGTAGTGTATTGGCAACCTCAGTGAATACATCTTCTATCTGCTGCTTTGACACATTCAGGGTTTTATTGGGTTTTATTGATACTATCGATCCATTCAGTACAAGGTTATCAAGTAATTCCTTGCCCGTTCGGTGTTTTTCAATAATCTCTTTTATTGCTTGAACCCACTCTTTCTCTCCAACACCCAGGGATGCAAGCTCTTTCGTAAGCAAATTCACAAAGATAACCTTCTCCTTAAGGGTACGTTCAACTTCTTCTGGATCATAGATTAAATCCTTTTCCAAAAACCACGAAATGGTCTTGTATACCGTGAGAGCCCCCAATCCGCTCTTTTCAATTGCCTGTTTAATATTGTTCTTTCCATTCATTAGAATGAGTATTTTCCAATCCTCTTTTCTGAGCGCAACAGAATCCTCTGGAGGATTGGGAGACTTGAGCAGTACGGTATCAAATGGTGGCAGTTTTGCCCTCACTTCGTCTAACTCAACTTTTCTTCTCTCAATCTCTCCGATTAATGTTGCAACCTCATCTGTAACGGTTACCTCCGCTGTCTTCTCATCAGGGAAAAACTCTATCTCGCCATTAACAAAGATAGAAAGATTATATAAAGCCTCCACTCCTTTCATCTTGTCACAGGTTGCATGCGTAACGTTTCCACTAACAAAATAAACAACACCTTTTTCGCCCGCTGTTCGAAGTTCTACTCGACCTGTCTTGCCAAATTTTGCTAAAAGAAAAAAAATCTGGCTTGCAGAAAAATCAGCTAATGAAGCAAGTAACCCCATATCCTCTTTCCCAATCAAGTATCCTTTTATTCACCTTATTATCCGTTTCAAATAGAAAGCAATGCAACAGTAAGTAACAAATTAGTATATACCTAATGACCATCTTTGTCAAGAAAAAAAATCGCTTTCATTCAGGTAATCCTCTGAAATTATTCCACTCGCAAGAGAGATACTTTTTTCTTATTATTCTCGCCCTGTTTTGCTCCTCTTCAGTTAATGCAGCATTCATGATATGTATATCGTAAGTATCTGCAAGTATTTGCTTTAGCTTACTTCCAAATAATTCAAAGGAAATACTATTCCCTCTATCTCCAATGCCTTTTGTGGAAGGAATCGGAGAATTGAAAAGCACAGATTCACAATAATCGGATTTCCGGAGCATAAGCGTGCCCTGGATGAGAATATTATTTCTCGTTCGATATTGTGAAACCCCAAGTACCTTTTCATCGTGCACCTTTAATTCGTATCGAGATACTGATGAGAAGCAGAGTGGATTCCTGTGGGAAATCTTCCTTGTATGCTTCTTCGTTTGCACCTTCGCCCATTCTGCTGGAATATTGAGAGCATGCAACGAGCGAAGAAAAGGCAAAGAGACAGCCCGGTACACATTGTAAACAGATCCGCCAAAAATGGGATTTTCTCTCTTAACCATGAAACTAAAGGTAAAATCACCCGAATGAACAACTGCCCTTCCCCCGGTGAGCCTTCGCACAACATCAATACCCTTCTTTCTGCACTCCTTCATCGCAATCTCATCAATGTGCTGGAGTCTTCCAATTGTTATGGCTGCAGGAGTAAAGTCAAAAAAACGTATTGTTTCAGGAACCAATTGCTTGGAAACAGCCTCCAGTATAGCTTCATCAACCGACATATTAGTAAAACCATCTTTCCCCCGCATTATAATCAGTCGATAACTCACCGCTTTTCTTATTCCCCTATTATAATCATAATCCTTTTTATCCGCTCTTCAATTCCAAATCGTGCGGCTTCACGCGGTGATAATTCAACTGCCTTTTTATAAAAATCCATTGCTTTATCCAGCAACATAAGCTCTTCGGCAGTCATACCCGTTTCGTAAAGAGCTCTTACCTTCTCCGATTTGCCTTCATAAGTCAAGGCAGCCTGTTCATAAAGTTCCATTGCTTCCTTTATTCTGCCTGTTTCCTTTTTGTATTCTGCCTTCAGGAAATATGAATCAGCGCGCAATTTAGGAGTCCCAAATTTGAATAAGGAATCAAGATAATCAATATATTCCTCTCCCTTTCCTTCGAGATAGAGCGTCTTTGCTATGAGAAGCCGTGCTTTGTCCTTGAAGGGAAAAACATTTTTGCTTCTTACAACCAGCGTAAAAAAAACGCGAGCCTCTTTTGGCAAATTGAGTTCGAAGTAGTTTTTCCCAATGGTGAAGTTTGCATAGTCCAGTAAGTTGCTCTCGGGAAACCATGTTGTTAGTTCCTTGAATGCTTCAATCGACTCCTTGTATCTTCCGTTGTTGAAGTGTATGTCTCCCATTGACACCAAGGAAGATTCAGCATATTCATCAGTCCCCTCTGCAAGCTCTTTGTTTATGCTTAAGCTCTTTTCATAATATCCGACAAACAAATAGCACTGGGCAAGCTTAAATTGCGCGAATCGCCTGTTCTTGTTTTCGTCGAAGAGATTCAGGAATCGTTCGTACTCCCTGATAGCCTCCCAATATCGCTGCAATTGGAAATAGTATTCGCAGACTTCAAGGAGAATATCCGGGCTTTTTGTGCTCTCCGGATACTTTCTAACAAATGCCCTGCTCATGTCAACGGGGCTTCGGTAGTATCCCATATGCAACAAGCATCGTTCAGATTGAAGCCGAACCTCATCAAGAAGGCTTGATGATAGTTCCATTGCAAAAAGCTTCTTGTATATCTTGTAAGCACCAACATAGTTATCCTTTTCAAAATGAATCCGCGCAATCATATTTAATGCATGGGGTTTCCAGCGTGATTTTGGAAAGGAGGAAACCACAATTTCAAAATCAGTTTCCGCGAGTTCAAATTCACTGAGGTAAAATTCCGACTTCCCTCGAAGGTAGTGAATCCTGTCTCTATCGGGAGGAGAGGGTATTTTGCTCAAAAGACGGGTAAAATGAAATTTTGCTCCGGAATGTTCTCCAACATAAAAAAGGCTGAGCGCTGACAGCCGCTCCACCTGAGGCAAATAGGGAGATTCTGGATAGAGCACAAAGAAATCCTTGAGAACGCCGTAAGCGTTAGAGTATTTGCCCGAACGGTAAAACGACCACGCAAGTCCATAAAGCGCCGGCATCTTCTCATGAGCAGTAGTAACCACTTCAATATATCTCTGGTAGTAGGTAATTGCATCATCGTAATCCTTGAGAATGTAACTACATTCTGCCGCAAGGAGGGTAACCATCAACTGCAGCTCTGCGTTCATCGCTGTATCGTTCTCCACCAGCTGAAACGCTTTCTTTGCCTTAGCGTACAGATTGCCACGATAGTAAAGAAAGCCTTTCAGTACTGCAGTCTCACTTCGTCCATCAAGTTCAAGACTATCCAGCGAAAGGGATGAATCTTTCTCAATTTCCTCCAATCCCCGGATAAGCTCCAGATACAGTGAGGCTTTGAAACCTGCCTCATCCTCCGAATATTCTTTTTCGAGAAAATTGAAGTATTCTCTGGCATTCTCGTAATTGTCTCTTCGCAGGGCAATATAGCCAAGCACAAAGAGTGTCAGTTTCAATTTTTCCCGAATAACCGAATACTGCAATTTCTCAGTATGTCGCAGTTCATCCAAAACAGTTGTAAATACTTGCTCAGCTCTCTTGAGTGAATCAAGCGAAAGGAAAAGCAATCCTTCTTTAACCTCAAAGGAAGTCCGGTTGCTCATAGTACCTTCTCTCATGATAAGCGTATCTAATATACCGATCGCTTCAGAGGTCTGACGGAGCTGTTCCAGACAAGCCACCTTCAGGGAGAGAAATTCATTCTCTGTATCTTTCTCAGGTTCCCTGTTAGCAATTGTTTTGAGTGCTTGCTCATATTTTTCAAGGTTCATCAAAGCAACTACTTTTTTCCTCAATACCTTATTTCTCTCTCCTGCATCGAAAGAAAAATGATAGGCAAAATCGAGTTCCTCAATTGCCTTTTCGTATGCTTCTTTTTCAAAAAACTCGCAAGCTTTCTTCCAGTGAAAAAGGCAGCGATTGTGAATAGTGGGATAAACAAGTGGCTGTGTGTGGGAAATCTGACCACCGATAAGTAGACAGGGAAAAAGGAATATAAGAAATCGTTTCATACTACACTGGTAATAGCACAAAATACAGGAGCTTCACAACCATTTTCTTGTACATCATGCACATTAAATAATCTCTTCCATCGCTGTTTTTACCTTTTCTTGAACTGGATCCTGTAGAGGTCATGATAAAATCCCTTTGCCTCAAGCAATTCTTTATGGGTCCCGCGTTCAACAATACGTCCTTTGTGAAGTACTATAATATTATCGATTCTCTCGATCGTTGAGAGACGATGCGCAATAACAATAAATGTTCTATTTTTCATTAATTTCTCGAGCGCATCCTGGATAAGCGATTCCGTCTCTGAGTCCACGCTCGAAGTCGCTTCATCTAAAATAAGAACACTCGGATCATACGCAAGCGCCCGCGCAAATGCAAGAAGCTGCTTTTCACCCTGAGACAGCAAACTACCTCTTTCCATTACCTCAGCATTAAATCGATCGGGTATCCTATTGATAAAACGGTCTGCATTGACGTACTGGGCAATTCTTTCAAGGTTCTTTTCATCCACATCATCCTTGCCAAGAACTATATTTTTCTTGATAGAACCTGAAAAGAGAAAAACATCCTGCAACACAACTCCAATACTCTTTCTTAAAAAGTCCCTGTGTAAATCACAAATATCAACCCCGTCCAGCCTGATCGTACCTTTATTCAATTCATAGAAGCGCAAGAGTAGATTGATTATCGACGTCTTTCCTGCACCCGTTGCACCCACAATTGCAAGGCTTTCGCCTGACTTAACATTGAATGAAATGTCCCTCAAGACGAAGTTGTCTTCATTGTATGCAAACCAAACTGAATCAAACTGAATGTCTCCTTTAATTTTCCTGATCTCCTTTTTTACTATCGACTCTTCAACCGCATCCTTTCTATCAAGAAGCAAAAATACCCTCTCTGAAGATGCCATTGCTGCCTGCAGGATATTATACTTTTCACTCAGATCGCGAATGGGTTGAAAAAACTTCTCCACGTAGGCAAGAAAAGCAACCAGGGCACCAAAAGTTAGCGTTTGTTCAATTACCCGCCCACCACCATACCATATAATGAGAGCAAGCGCAAAAGCAAAAACGAGGTCAATCAACGGACGAAAGGTAGCAAAGACAAGTAATTGTGACATGTTTGCATCATAGTTCTCCTTGTTAATCTCCTTAAATTTCCGTAAATTCTCTTTTTCACGGGTAAAAAGCTGCACCACCCACATTCCAGCAATGTTTTCTGCAATGTAGGTATTTATCTTTGCAACGGTGACACGTACCCACCGGTATGCTTTTCTGACCTTATTTCTAAAAATAATGTTAACAACAATGAGAATCGGAGCAAAAATCATTATTACCAACGCAAGTTTCCAGTTGAGATAAAACATGATTGCAACAACGCCAATAATAATAAAAATATCCCTGAATAAATTTACAATAACATTGGTAAACATCTCATTGATAACCGCAATATCATTTGTTACCCGTGTTACGAGCCGTCCCACCGGATTCTTGTCGAAGAAAGCAACATTCATCTTCTGAAGATGAGCAAATATGCTCATCCTCAAATCAAACATTACTTTCTGCCCGGTATACTGCAGTATATAAACCTGAATGTAGTTAAGAATGAAAGAAATAACAATCACCGCCAGAAAAATAATTACAAGACGATTCACACCTGAAATAGCCTTTCTCCTGATCGAAAGCAGTTGCTGAACAGAGAGGTCACCGGTCCTATCAGTTCTTAGAAACACCAGACTGTCAGCAAAAATTGCAATGTCCTTTGTGGCAAGAAGCTGATAGTGTTCTTTATCTATATCCTCTGCGCCGACAATAAAATACTTGTCCTTAAGAATTTCTTCTTTTTCCAATTCAAATCTTGTTTGTTTATCAATTTTGCGCATATCAATAAAGTAACCATCCTGCACTGTAACGAGCGCCTTTTGCTTTTCGAGCGCTTTGAGCACTTTTGTATCATTTGTTACAATCCGTCTGCCAGAAGGAGTCATATACCTATCTATTGCTATTTTTGTTAGGTACGGGAGTGAAAGATTCAGTCCTGTAATTAAGAAAAGAAGTACAATAGCAAGGATAACAAATAATGTATAGGGTTTTACAAACGCCAGAAGCCGTTTTATTAAACGACCATCATATGACTTTGATAAATTTTCCTCTGCCATGTAATAGCCGCCGCCATGCATTACAAGCTCCTCTTGAGTTTATCCTCTAACATCTGTTTTTCGTAGAGGTTCTTATAGATTCCACCGAGAGAAATCAATTCATCATGATTCCCGTCCTCTTTTACGGTACCATCACCAATGACAATTATCCGCCGTATTCGCTTAATAGAGGAAATTCGATGCGTTATGATAATGGTTGTTCTCTCCTTGATCATCGGCATAAGGTTTTTAACAATTTTCTCTTCGGTTTCAGTGTCTACCGAAGAAAGGGCGTCATCAAGGATCAAGATATCCGGATTGAGAATAATTGCCCGAGCAATAGCAATTCTCTGCCGCTGTCCACCCGAGAGAGATATTCCCCGTTCACCAACAACTGTCTCAAATCCATCCTGTAATTCCATAATCTCATCGTAGATCTGTGCAATCTTTGCTGCTTTTATTACGCGCTCCATTGGGATGTCAATATTTCCAAATGCAATATTCTCTCTGAGACTGAGCGAGAAAAGAAATGTATCCTGCGGAACAAAACCAATCCGCTTTCTCAAATCCTCCAATCGATAATCCCGGAT
The DNA here is from genome assembly GCA_965369615.1 of uncultured bacterium. Lineage (GTDB taxonomy): Bacteria > Hydrothermota > E44-bin80 > E44-bin80 > E44-bin80 > SOKD01. The sequence continues at coordinate 10,052 of CBDUQV010000055.1, forward strand.
ATTGATACCATCAATGTGTACAACTCCTCTTTCCGGCTCAAAGATCCTTGGAATGAGACCAACGAGTGTACTCTTTCCCTCCCCTGTCCTTCCAACAATTGCAATTTGTTCTCTTGCAGAAATATGAAGATCCAGTGACTTCAGCACATAAGGATACTTTTCGGAATACTTGAAAAACACATTAGAAAATGAAATAGCTCCTTTTAATGACTTGGTAATACTCACTGCATTCGGTAGATTTGCAATTTCCGGTGCTGCATTAAGTACTGTATTGATTCTTGCCATTGAAGCTGCACCCTGCTGGAAGATATTGACCACAAAGCCAATTCCCATCATATGCCACGTGAGAATGCTCAGATACATGGTAAAGGCAACAAAATCACCGAGTGTTAAAAAGTTGATTATAACCTG
>CBDUQV010000056.1:0-10340 GCA_965369615.1 uncultured bacterium
AGGGGTCAATAAACACAATGTAAGGAATACAATGAGTGCTAGTTTATATTTCATCTCTCTTAACCAGTTCGAAACAGAAAAGCCTGTTGATTTTTCATGTTTGCTCATTGAACAGGGATGGTCTTGCATCAGCAATGATAAGCATACCGGAACTATTCAGGTAGTACACAATATCAAGTAAAACCGGTTTACCGTCAATCCCAACCCATGTTTGGGTAATGTTTTTCATCTCTATTTGTTTAGATTCACCTGTTTTTAGAATTATATATGAGTAGACACCATTTGAAAGAGAAACTCCTTGAGCCAGAAAAAGTGGTGAAGGGTTGCTGTGAGCGAAGGGAGTTAATAATAAAATCTCATTCTTGAGTTTCTGAGTGATCTTTTCAGGTGGAAGTGTATCGATAATCCGCATCTCTCTCTCTTGCCCAGTAGTAATAGAAGTCCCGGGGAATGTCCCCTTTAAGTACTGTTTCATTTCATCGAGATGTTCTTTTCTGATTGTAAAACCGCATGCTTGTTTGTGACCACCAAAAGAAAGAAAGAGACTGCTCTTTTTAGCGAGTATTGCATGTACGTTCACTCCCTCCGGTGCCCGTGCTTCTCCGATTATGTTTTCTTCTTTATCAGATGCCACAATTACCGGTTTGTTTAATCGTTCCTTGAGACGGGAAGCGCAGAAGCCAAGATAATCAAATTGAAGTTTTGGATTATAGATGAATACAACCGCTTCTTTGGTGTCTTGTGGAATTGAAATCAGGATGCTTCTATAGTTTTCGTTTGCGTGTGCATGCCATTCTTCACTTTTTATGAGGAGTTGGGATATGGTCTTGCGAAGGGTGTCTTCATTCTTTTCAGTGAGAAGTTGAAAACCAACATTGCTGCCGAATTCTTTTGTTTTTCCCGTTGAGAACACGGAGATCATTTTCCGCACTGCTTCTTCATCGCAAGCTTTTCCTTTGCAGATCATTTCACGAAGAATTCTTATTCCACACCGTTTCGTTTTCTGCAGCCATACGAAACCAAGGTGCGCGAGAACCAAGTTTTCATCCTTCAGGGGGACACGATCGGCATATGTTCCAAGGAAAATCAACGGATACCAATTCGGAATAATACTCTGCCATTCTTTTGACTGCAGGGACAGCATTGATTGAGCTATGAACCAACCCAGCTTGAATGCAACCGTTACGCCGGCTATGTCTGGAAAGGGATATTGAGAATCCGCTCTTTTTGGATTTATAAGAGGAAAATGTGCCTTACTTCCAACCGGGACTTCGTGGTGATCCGTTACAACGATATCAATACCCATTTCTTGAGCTGCAGCGATTTCGTTGTGATCGGAAGATGCACAATCAACTGTTACGATAAGTGAGCAGCCGAGATTGGCTGCCTGTTGAATGCCAGGAGTGTTGAGTCCTATCCCTTCCTTTTTTCGGTTTGGTATATGGTAGAAGACCCTTGCGTTAAGATTTTGCAAAAGCTCGTACAAAAAAACCGTAGCAGTTATCCCATCGGTGTCTTCATCACCCCATATAAGTATCTTCTCTCCATCTTTGATTGCTTTTTGAACCCGATCTGTTCCCTGTTCTATATCAGGAAGGAGGGAAGCTTGATGAAGGCTCTTGATTCCCGGGGAGATGATGCTGTTTATTTTATCATCAGTGTCGATTCCCTTTTCAAGGAGTATTCTGGAAAATTGCGTTGAAAATTTGTATTTCTTTAAAAGAGCTTCAATTTTGCGCTGATCGATATTAAGTATATGCCATTTCATTGGAGGTACCATACAATTTTATCCTTCCAAAGGTTTGCTGTTGAATCATTTTGATTTTTTGAATTTTAACAAGTTCGAGAACGGCAATGAATGTTACGATAATTTCTTCAAGCGTTCTTTGCTCAATGAGATCCGTAAAAAAAAGCATTTTGTTTTGGCTAATTTCAAGCAGGATACTATCCATCTTTTTTTGAATGTCAAATTTTGTGCCAACAAGAGCAAATACGGGTTTTAACCTTGTTCTTTTTAGAATATCAAAAAGGAGCTCATTAACATCGTTATATGTTAGTCCACTGAGACCGGAGATATGTATGGTGCGTTCACTGGTGAGAGCCCTTTTCCAACACAGGATTGCTTTATTCTCCTTTTCTCGCAGGTACATTGATAATTTTTTGAACTTCTCATATTCTTTTAATTTTTTTATGAGGATTTCAGCATCATCATCCGGTTCCTCCTCTATCTCACTTATAGGGGGGGCTGGAAGAATTGATCTCACCTTTATTTTAATCAGGGTTGCTGCCATAATGATGTACTCTCCTGCAACATTAAGATCCAATTCTTTGAGCATGGTAAGGTATTCAAGGTATTCGCGAACAATTTTAGCCAGAGAAATGGTTTTTATATCTAATTCATTCTTTCGAATAAGATAAAGCAGTAGATCAAGCGGTCCCTCAAAATTTGGTAGCTTTAATCGAATCATTGTTCTTTTATACTTTTGAGTTCATAGATATGAACTTCTTGTTTCTTTCCTCGAATTTTCACCATACCCATATCAACAACAGCTATCTTTTCTTTTATCTTTTCATACACATATTCACTGATAAGGATATTGGTATTGAATTCCTTGTTTAATGGTTCAAGTCGTGCACCGAGATTGACAACATCTCCAATTGCAGTATATTCGGTTCGTCTCATCGAGCCAATGTTACCTACAATTGCAATGCCAGAGCTTAATCCCATTCCAATATCAAATGTGTGTTTCCCTTCCTTTTCCCACTTAATCCACAATTCGCTGAGAGCATCTTTCATCATTACTGCGGCTTTTGCTGCCCGATATGCATGGTCTTCATAGGCGATCGGTGCACCAAAAACAGCCATAATTGCATCCCCGATAAACTTGTCAATAGTTCCCCCGCAGGAAAGAATTATATCTGTCATTGCTGTAAGGTAATCATTCAATACACCGACTACTTCTTCCGGTTGCATGGTTTCTGACATACTGGTAAACCCTCTGATATCGGAAAAAAGAACGGTGATATCTTTCCTTTCACCGCCAAGTTTCAGTTGTAAAGGGTTAGTGATAATTTGTTCTACAACTTCTTTTGAAACGTAGCGATCGAACATTCTTCGGAGTTCTCGCTTGCTTCGTTCGCTTACCGAATAACGATACCCGATGGCGACGATGTATGATAAAACCAATGAATATGATGGTCTAATTATTTCGAGCCAGATATTTTTCACATCGAAGAGAATATCGCAGAAAACAAGAAATCCGATGAAAATGAGTATTGTAAGGAGTAAACTGAACCAGGGCTTTAATTTTGATGCAAGAAATGCTGTTATAATTGAGATACTCAGGATTATCAACAATGTTGCTGGGAATTTTGGATAGCAAATGAAGCCTTTGTTCAGGAATGTATAGAGCGCATTCGCATGGATTTCGGCGCCTGGCATCATATTGCGCGAAGCAGGAGTTGGTTTCAGGTCGCTGAGAGCTACTGCCGAGGAACCAAGCAGCACGATCCTATCCTTAAAAAATTCTTCGCCAACTCGATTTGTGAATACATCATAGAATGAAATGTAACGAAAGCTGAAAGGGCTCCCCAGAAAATTAATGAGCATCCTGGTTTCGTTATCCACTGGAATGGTAATTTCTCCAACTCTGACGTACCTCCCTGGAACGATATGAATCTTTTTATGTTCAATGTCTAATGCGTGCAGGAAGAGAACAAAAGAGAAGGATGCGTATACATCCTTCTTGTATTTGTAAAAGAGCGGGATCTTTCTGATAATGCCATCAATATCGGTATCGGTGTTTACGACACCAATATCCTTAACACCTTGTATGAGTGTTTTTGTCGGAGCTGCTATTCCAGTACCCTGCGGGAGGGAACGGCGGACAGAGAAAGGGAAATCACGGGTGAATTTCCTTGCGCCTTTCATATCTCCTTCAACTGTTTCAGAGGATCGAATAATTGCGAGCGGAAGAATTGTTCTCTGTGATTTTTTTATTGCATGCCTGAGTTCTTCATCAAAACCAATATTTCTGAGGACTGCGTCAATAATTCTTCTTGAATTAACGCGTATTCCTTTTTTATGTAGGTTCTCCTGGACGTCCTTTTCTTTTTTCTCCTGGTATATCTGGATCAAGAAATCGGGAAGTGTGTCCGGTTGCGGGAAGAGCATATCAATACCGATAAGTTTCACATTTTCTTTAGCAAGATAGTCAATGATGGATGCGTAGTACCATCGCGGCCAATTCCTAAAACGCCCCAATTTTTCAATGCTATAATCATCGATATCGATGATTACGATTTTCTCTGAGGAATACTTCTTTGACCTAAGCAAAACGCGCAAGTCGTATGATTTGAGTTCAAGCGGATAATAGAGGTATATGAATATTGAGGTAATGATGAAAACGATAATGCCACAAAGAGCACCGAGTAAGAGAGGAATGCCAATTCTCTTCATTTCATTCCACCTGATGCGTTTCAAGTATGGATGATACAAATAGAGCAGGATCGAATTCTATAAGATCATTCATTGATTCCCCTGTTCCTATGTATTTAACCGGCAATCCAAGCTCTTTTGAAATTGCAAGGACAATTCCACCTTTTGCTGTACCATCGATTTTCGTCAGTATTACACCGGTAACATCCAGTGCATCTTTGAATATTCTTGCCTGAGCAAGGCTGTTCTGCCCTGTTGTCGCATCAAGTACAAGAAAAATGTCCTGCGGGAGGTCATTTCGCTTTTTACCGAGAACTTTTTTTATTTTCTGCAATTCTGCAATGAGGGCTTTATTTGTATGGAGTCTTCCTGCAGTATCAACAAGGACCACGGAGTATGCTCTGGCAAATGCGGATTCGAGTGCATCGTATGCAACTGAAGCAGGATCCTGACCCATTCTGGATTTCAGGATATCTACACCAATCCTTTTGGCCCAGATTTCGAGTTGCTCAACACCAGCGGCTCTGTATGTGTCGGATGCAACCAGAAGAACCCGTTCTCCTCTGGTTTTGTAATGCTTAGCCAGTTTTGCAATAGATGTTGTTTTCCCTGTTCCATTAATGCCAACGGCAAGGGCTGTATAGGGCGGTACTGGTTCGCTTTTCATCACCTGAGCGGTGTTAAGAAGGTCAATGAGGATCTTTGCTATTAAAGGCACGCTATCTCGCTTCCTGCTGTGTTTTTTTTTGTCTTCACGAATTTTATGAATAATTTCCTGTGTTGCATTTGTTCCAACATCAGAGGAGAGCAGCGTTTCTTCAAGTGCTGTAAGACCTGCTTCAAAATCTTCATCGATAAAGATAGCGGCGGAGCGAATTGCTTCCTTCAGTTTCGCTCTTGTTCTGTTAAGACTTGAGTGGAGTTTCTTAAGAAACATTGCAGTTACTGGCATTTTTCATTGTAGGGTGAACTAAGGCATGGTGTAAACCAATCTATCTTCACGATATTTTGACAGAAGCCACAGCAGAAACATTGGGCTCACTCATGGTTATCCCATACAGGTAATCAGCTGCTTCCATTGTGATTTTGTTGTGAGTAATAACGATAAGCTGACTTTTCTTCTTAAATTCCTGCAGTAGTGCAATAAATCGTTTGATGTTTGCATCGTCTAATGGTGCATCAATTTCGTCGAGAACACAAATAGGCGACGGTTTTATCAGATAGAATGAAAAAAGGAGAGCTATTGCTATGAGTGTTTTTTCTCCAGTGGAAAGCGAATCAATCCTTGTTATTTTAGTATGCTTTGGTTTTGCTGTGATTATTATGTTGGCTTCCAGAGGGTCATCTCCGGAGAGTGTTAAGTCGCATTCACCTGATTCAAAGAGTCTTGAAAAGACAATCTTGAAGTTCTCGCGGATGGCATTAAATGTTTCAAGAAATTTTTCTCTTGCTACCGTGTCAACATATTTAATGGTTTTTAGAAGATCTTTCTGAGCTTCTTGAAGGTCGGTTTTGTGCGTGACAAGTTCATCCCTCCTTCTTTCGATTCTTTCCATGTCCTCTTCAGCGAGAAGGTTGATAGCACCAAATGTTCTCATTTGTTCTTCAAGGATTTCAAGATCTTCCATGACTTTTTCACGTGATGAAGCAATAATCGTTTCCTGTAAACTCTGCAGCTCAATATTGTATTCCTCTTTTATTTTTTCTACCACATTATGCATCCTTGTCTCAATCCTTACTCTCTCAAGGTTAAGGTTTGATATTTTTCCATACAGGTCTTTCTCATTGTCTGTAATTTCGTGTCGCTTTTCTTCAAGTGTTTCTATTTCATTGTTTATCTGTGTCTTCTGCTCTGTTAATTGCTGCAGGTTCGAATGTATGCGTAAGAACAGTTTTGAGCTTTTTTCTCTTTTCTCATCAAAAACTTTACGTTCTTCTTCTCCCCTAACCATTTCTTCGTTGAAAGTTTGAAGTCTCTTAAGGTTCTCCTGTTTTTTGCTTTGTAGTGTATCAAGTTCCTTTTTCTTTGATTTCAATTCCTCTTCCTTTGCCCTTGCTTCGCCCTTCAGTTTTGTCATGGCAATTACATTTTCATTCTCAGAGTTGTGCAAGATTCGCAAGCGTTCTTCGGCTTCCTCAAATTCCTCTTCTTTTGCTGACTGTTTTTTCTCTGCAATTTCAAGCCTTTCGTTTTCTTCTCGGAAGAGGCGCTCAGTAGATACGATTGCATCCTGTAATCCTGCGAATGTTTGTTCCATTGCATTGAGTTCACTTTGTATTTTCTCAAATTGCTTTTTGTTCGTTGTTCTTTCGAATAATTTTTTTTCGTATGAGATTTCATCATCTTTCAGGGATATGATACCATCTGAGAATTCTGTGTTGAGTTTTTCGAGTTTTTCAGAGATTTTTGTTCTTTCCTTTTCGCATTCGGTCAATTCCTTCTCTCTCTTCAGGATTTCTTCGGTTATACATTTACTTTCCTTATTATTCGATGCAATCTTCTCTTTTATACCGATGAGTTCCCTGCGCGTGCCTTTTCCGGTAGAAAGAATGCCATTTGAAACAACATCGCCCTTTTGTGTGACAAAGATGAAATCAGGGTATTTGTTATGCATTTGCAGTGCATCCTCAATTGTATCAACGAGGAGGTAGCGTGAGAAAATTGTTTGTATCCGTCGCAGGTCGATGCTTTTGTCCTTAACGGAAAGAAATTGTGCCACTGAACCGTGAATTATTTTCTCTCGCGGTGCTTTCTGTGCAGATTTATCAAGATATGCAAGCAGAATACCGGCCCTCATCTGTTTCTTTTCAATACTATCCAATATGTTTTCCAAAGCTGATGCATCAGACAAAATTACTGTTTGGGCAAGATTTTCGAGCACGCCAAGTAAAGCTTCCTTCCTTTCGTCATCGATATCGATCACCTCGGGGAGTATCGGGAGCGCAAATTTCTCATGAAGATACTGAACGAGCTCATTGTATCCTTCCTTTTTTGCCATGAAATTTTTCAGCAGTTCTATTTCATTCTTAAGAATACCCATTCGTTCTCTAAGCTGGTTCAATTTCAGGTCAAGGCTCTTTCTTGACCCTTCAAGCGCGCTGTATTTCTCTCTTTCAGCTGAGAGCAGAGCTCTCAGTTGTTCCTCGTGCCGCTTTTTTTCTAAAATTGCATTGCTAAGCTTTGTAATGTGTCCTTCCACTGTTTCACTATCTTTCCCGAGTTCTTCGAGGTCAGAGAGCATGGAGTTCTTATTATCTTCCCCATTTTTTAAATCGGCGGTCCCGGAGATTTGTTGTTCTTGAAGCAGTTTAATATTTTGCTCTATCTGTTCCTTTTTGGCGAGGGCATTATCGTAATGCTCCCTTTTAATAACATACTCTTCTTCGAGTTTCGATATTTTGTTACGGAATTCTAATTGCATTGTTTCTTTCTCAATGCTGATTTCTGTGGTTGTATGCATTTCCTTTTTCGTCGAATCGATATCCGTTTGAAGAGTTGGTATTTTTTCATCCAGTATTTGATTTTCGTCTTTAAGATAATCCATCTGGGAAATTAAGTATTTTTTTCTTTCTTCAATCACGATAATACGCTCATTTATCTCGCTCTTTTTTAGCTGCGCACCGTTCTCGTCATTCCTTGACTCCGTAATCCCTTCATTGATTTTTTTTAGTTTTGCCTGTTGCCCTTTAAGGTGAGCTTCAAAGGATTCGAGGGAGTTGAGCATCGTTTCTCTTTGTTTTGCATAGGTGTCCAGCATTGCTGTTATGGTCGAAAGTTCTTGTTTCAGAGTATCGTAATTTAGGTTGGCAAACATGATTCGTTTTGTTTTAATTTCCTTTTTAATTTCGTTATACTTCTTTGCTCTCCCCATCTGTCTTTTCAGTGATCGCCATTGCCTGTTGACTTCTTCAAGTATATCATTTACTCGTATAAGATCCGAATTCGTCAATACTAATTTATCAAGTGCAACTTTCTTGTTGTTTTTATATTTTGCTATTTCAGCAGCTTCTTCAAACAGGGTTCTTCGTATTTTAGAATTTGAGCTGAGGATTTTTTCTATCATTTCACTCCGGAAGATGGAGTAGGCTTCTGCTTTCAAGCCTGTGTTTAAGAAAAGATTGGTTATATCTTTAAGTCTAACATTAACACGATTTATGAAGTATTCGCTTTCCCCTGAGCGGTAAAATCTTCTGGTTATCGCAACTTCCTGATATGAAATAGGAAGTGTATCATCATTTTCTATTACTACCGTAACTTCTGCAAAATTGAGAGGTTTATGGGATTGAGAGCCTTTGAAGATAAAGTCCTCCATTTTTTCTCCACGAAGCTTGTAGGGATTTTGCTCCCCAAGAACCCATTCAATGGCATCCAGGATATTTGTTTTTCCACAACCGTTTGGCCCAACGATTGCAACAATTCCGGAGTCAAATTCGAAAATTGTCTTCTGGGGAAACGATTTGAAACCTAAAATCTCAAGTTTGTTTAACTTCATCAAAATAGTATACCACAAAGATACACTGTGGTCAAACAAATAATGAACATTTGTGAATTGAATGTAATACTCATCTATCTCAGAGATTCTTCCAGAGTCAATAGAGAAAGGATTACTCAGAATGACACCTTTTTCAAATCTGTCCTCAAGAGAAGCGAAGAAATGACAGATTGTATTTCTTAAGGCAAAATCGAGTTAAGTAGATAAATAATCGAACTTGTTTATTGGAATAACTGTTTTGGTAGCGGGGGAAGGATTTGAACCTTCGTCCTTTGGGTTATGAGCCCAACGAGCTACCAGACTGCTCCACCCCGCGATGAACAACATTATAGCGAAAAATAAACAAGGTGTCAAGTATTTTTTGAACAAATGAGCAGATTCTGTTATAAATTCAGGGAGCAGCAGAGGAAATCCTTGGTTTCGTGATGGTTCAAGCTGGCAAAATCGTGGTTATTGAAAATTATGAAAATAGAGTAAAAAATTCTTGACTATTATGTTGAAATACTGTAATATGTTACATTAAACTGTATTGGAGTATATTAAGGATACAGTAAATGAAACGCATGGAATGTGATATTCTGATAAAAAATATTGGCCAACTACTCTCCATTCCGTCAGAAAATGCTCCCGTTGTAAATCCTGAACGGGGTTCGCTGGGAATTATTGAAGACGTTTCCATTGTCATTAAGGATGGGAAAATTGAGGACATAGGCAGTTTCATTGGAACCATTGATGCAAAGACAACGATAGATGCAAAAGGATGTATTGCGCTTCCCGGTTTTATTGATGCGCATACACACCTTATATTTGGTGGGTCTCGAGAGAAGGAATTTTCGATGAGAATTTCAGGAAAGGATTATCTTGCCATTATGAAAGAAGGTGGCGGTATCAAATCCACTGTTCGGGCAACGAGATCTGCATCCGCAGATGAACTCTTTGATGGAGCAATGAAATGTCTTGATAGAGCACTATCATGGGGAACAACAACATGCGAAATAAAATCAGGATATGGACTTACCACAAAGGATGAAATAAAAACACTTGAAGTTGCACAGATGCTTGAGGATGCGCATGTAATGGATATTGTTCCAACATTTCTTGGAGCTCATGAAGTACCCGATGAATACAACGGCAATAAGCGTGGATACATAGAACTTCTATTAAATGAGATGATACCTGAAGTTTCAGAAAGGGGACTTGCGCGATTTTGTGACGTTTTCTGTGAAGAGAATGTATTTGACAAGAATGAGTCGGAGAAAATACTCACAGAAGGATTGAGGTATGGGTTGTCTGCAAAATTGCATGCGGACGAATTCACGAATAGTGGAGGCAGTGAAATCACCGAAAAGGTTCAAGCGGTTTCCTGCGATCATCTTCTGTACACAGAAGAGAAGGGCCTTGCCTCAATG